>JAUWTE010000077.1 GCA_030609765.1 Acidobacteriota bacterium | reverse complement strand
GGGGCGCGTGCCGTCGCGGGCGGTCTCCCCGTTCTCCGCCGCTTCCCAGCCCTTGCCGGGCGCGAAGAAGCCCAAGTCCTCGGTGGCTATGATCTCGGCGATGGTGAAGCAGTCGTGGACGTCCGCGACCTTGATGTCATCAGCCGTGACCCCGGCCATCTCGTATGCAACCGAGGCAGCCTGCTGGGCGCTGGGTAAGCCCGTGAGGCTCGGGCGCCTGAGAACCGACATGCTGGCGGTCGCGCAGCCCATGCCATCGAGCCAGATCGGCTCCTCGGAGAGCTCCTTTGCCTTCTCCTCATTGGCGAGAATTACGCAGGCGGCCCCGTCGGAGTTGGCGCAACAGTCGTAGACCTGGAGGGGCGTCGCCACCTCCTCCGAAGCCAGCGCCTTCTCGAGGGTGATCTCCTTTCTGAACAGAGCCATGGGGTTCATGGCGCCGTAGTGGTGGTTTTTTACCGCAACCTGCAGCAGGTTCTCGCGGGTAGTGCCGAACTCGTGCATGTGGCGCCGTGCGAAGAGCGCGTAGTAGCCCGGGAACGTCGTTCCGAAGCCGGACTCCCACTGCACCTCACCGACCCTGCCCATCAGGGCGAGGATCTCGGGAGTGGATAGCTCGGTCATCTTCTGGCAGCCGATCACCGCCACCACATCGTGGACGCCGGCCTTGATCGCCATCCAGCCGGTGCGGATGGCCGCGCTGCCCGACGCACAGGCCACCTCGGTGAGCCACGTGGGGCGCGGCACCAGGCCCAGGTACTCCTGTACCACGCCGGCGAGCGAGCGTTGCTTGTGATACTCCGGGACGGAGCCGATGACCGACGCGTCGAGCGCGTCGCGGTCAATGCCGGCATCCTGCATGGCCGCCCTGAAGGCCTCGAAGGCCAACTCCTGGACCGTGGCGTCACTGCGGCGGCCAAAGACGCCATGTCCAATGCCAATAATTCCGACTCTATTCATGACGATTTCACGTCCTGTCTACATGTATTGGCCGCCGTCGACCTTGATCACCTCACCCGTAACGTGACGCGAGCGGTCCGAGCAGAGGAACGCCACCACATCGGCGCACTCCTCGGGGGTCGCGAAGCGGCCCACCGCCGTCTCGTCCATCGCCTTGGTGAGGAACTCGGGAGGGATGCCCGCGGCCATGTCGGTCATGACCATTCCGGGAGCGACGACGTTCACGTTGACGTTGAACTTGCCGAGCTCGCGCGCCAGCGACTTGCTCATGGCGATCTCGCCGCCTTTCGAGGCGGCGTAGTTCGTTTGCGCGAACTTGCCCCGCAGCCCGTTGATCGACGAGATGTTGACGATCTTGCCGTACTTTTGGTCCTTCATGACGATGGCCGCGGCTTTGTTGTAGTTGAAGTAGCCCTTGAGGTTGACGGAGATCACCGTGTCCCACTGCTCCTCGGACATCTTCCAGATCACACCGTCCCAGTTGATGCCGGCGTTGCACACCAAGATGTCCAGCCGGCCGAGCTCGTCGACCACCGTCTGCACCATCTTCTGGGCGTCGTCGTAGCTGCTGACATCCGCCTGGATCGCCAGCCCCTTCCGGCCCATCGCCTCGATCTCGGCGACAATCGCCTTCGCCTCCACATCGTGGCGACGGTAGTTGAGCGCCACGTTGCAGCCTTCCTTCGCCAACGTCAGGGCAATCGCAGCTCCGATGCCGAGGCTGCCACCCGTGACAATGGCGTTCTTGCCTTCCAGCCCTAAGTCCATGCCAACACTTCCTCTCCTATTCCTCTTCCCCGGTCTGGTACTGGGGTGAGATCTCTCGTATCAGCTCTTCGTTCCACTCGTGCCCCTGCGCCAAAAGCTGGCGGAGCTTGATGAAGTCGACCTCCCGCTTGCCCTTCGGTCCCTCGTTGAAGGCGCGGAAGCCGGCCTTGGCCTCCGTCATCATGTTGAGCGCGAGCCATTCCCTGTTGGTGACGTTGGTGTTGTCCCAATGCCACTGCTTGTGCTTCCTCAGGCCGTTTACGGTCTTGGAGACGCAGTCAGGCATCAGCATGAGGACTTTCGTGCACAGCGCTTCGACTGCCTCGTCGAGCTTGCCCAGGTCGGTCTCAGCCTTGGCCATAACCTCCTTGGCAGCCGCCTTTTCCGCACCCAGCTTGAAGTCCCCGTACACGATGTTGCCGAAGTCGTCGACGAACCGATCCGTGATCACCATCGGGTTCGGAATCCACTCGCCATCGACCTTCAGCACCGGGGCGACCCCGTTCAGCAGGCCGATGTGCATGGCCTTGTGGGCGCTCCACATCTCGCACAGGACACAGCTCTCCATGGCTCGCGAGAAGCCAACGTAGAGAGGCAGGAAGTCGGTGGAGCCGCCGTCGGGTGCCGACCCGTGGCGCGGCCCCGCCTGTCCGAAGCGCGCCGTATCGGCGGCAATGCTGAAGTCGCAGGCCATGCCGATCTCTTGCCCGCCCGCGATGCGCATGCCGTTCACTCGGTTGATGACCGGTTTGTCGCAACGCAAGATCGAGTCGATCATGTCGTTGAACAGACGCATGTACTGCTTGTACTCCTGCGGGTTGCTCGAGTAGTACTCGGCGTACTCCTTGGTGTTGCCGCCCGTGCAGAAGGCCTTGTCGCCCACCGCCGTGAACACGCAGCAATTGACGCTGCGGTCCATGGAGGCCTGCCGGAAGGCGAGAATCACTTCCTTGACCGCATCGGTCGTGTAGCTGTTGTACTGGCCGGGGTTGTCGAGACTGATCCAGGCGTTGAACAAGCCCTCGACTTCCTTGCCTGCGGGGTCCAGCGCGGGGCGCAGCTCGTACTGGATGTGCTTGTACTCGTAGTCGTCAACGAGCGTGTGGCTCTTGAGCATGTCTAATGTCTCCTGACGAACGATCGGGATCGGACGCGCACCTTGCTCATGCCTCCCAGTCCGGAATCAGGATGGCGCGCTCGTCGATCTGATGATCGGCGACTTGCTGCAGGACATCCGGCCCCTGGCTCATGGGGAACGACCGGATGAATGGCTTGAGCGTGATTTTGCCTTCGGTCACCAGCTTCAAGGCCTCGGGATACAGCTCGGGCTTGCAGCCCCAGGTGCCTTGCAGCGTGGCATCGAAGGCCATCAGGTTGCTGAGGCGCACCTCGGTCTTGGCAAGCGTGAAGCCCACGACCATGAGCGTCGACGCGAAGGTCAGAAGCCCGAAGGCTGTCATCTGCCCGCCCGGGTGGCCCGAACACTCGAAGATCTTCCAGCTATGGGACGCACAGCCCCACTCCTTGGCCTGCCCCCTGACCTGTTTCTTGAGGCTCTTGAAATCTGTTTCCGCCGAGTTGATGACGAAACCGGCGCCATGATCGGCAACGGCGGCCAGCTTCGCCGCATCGACATCGATGGCGATCACCCGGGCGCCCAGGGCGGCAGCCACCTGCACGCTGTAGGTTCCGATGCCACCGACACCGATGACGATGGCTAGATCCCCGGCCCGCAACCCGCTGCGCACGACTGCCTGGTAAGGCGTGGTGACCGCGTCGGCAACGACGGAAAGCTCCCAGAGCTCGTAGTCGCCGCGATCTTCAATCGTGCACAGCCCCCGGCCCGGCACCACGATCTGCTCGGCGAAGCCGCCGTCGATGTCGTTGCCCGGCATCATCTGCGCGCGGCAGACGTTGCCACGCCCCTCCTTGCACAGGACGCACTCGCCGCACGGGATCACCGCGGGAATGATGACCTCACGGCCAACCATCTGCTCGTACTCGGCGCCCGCCGCAATAACCGTGCCGCTGATCTCGTGCCCGAGTGTCAGAGGCAGCTCCTTCTTGGTGGGAACGCCATCCTTCCAGAATCCGATGTCGGTATGGCAAACGCCACAACCAGCCACCTGAACGAGGACTTCGTCGGCTCCCGGCTGCGGCGCCGGAACCTCCTCGATGATCAGGGGCTCGTTGGGCGCGACCAGTCGGAGCGCCTTCATGATGAACTCTCCATTTCGTCAGGGATCTCGTCACACGCTCGTGCGTTCGAGAGCCCTCCTACGAGGTAGTCGGCGAACTCGGCACCGAGCTCGGAGCCCTGCAGCGGTCCCTCCGGCTGATACCAGCGGGCGATCCAGTTGATCGCCCCGAGGATCGCGAAGGCCGCGAGCTTGGAGTCCACCGGCCGAAACTCTTTGCTTTTGATCCCGTCGTCGATGATCTGCCGCAGCTCGCCCTCGTAACGGTCGCGAGCGGCAATGACCTGTGCCTGGCGCCTGCCGGACAGTGCCGGCACCTCAAAGGCCAACGGAGAGCCCTCGAGGGTGTCGGTCATGACCCGGACGTGCTCTTGGATCACGTGCGCCAGGCGCTCCTCCGCGGTATCGAGCTTCTGCGCCTCCTTCATGAGGCGCTTGATCTCGCCCAGCGCTTCGCGGTGGCACTCGTAGAGAATCGTTTCCTTGTCCGGAAAGTAGTGGTAGAGGGCCGTCTTTCTCACGCCCAAGTCATCGGCGATATCATCCAGCGTGGTGGCGTGATAACCCTTGGTACGGAAGGCCCTGAGGGCTGCGTGGAGAATCTCTGCACGGCGCTTGCGCCGTTTTCTTTGAACGTGCGGCGAGGGCTTGGTTTGCGCAGCGCCAGTCGGCATGGAGCCGAGCTCCCGAGGGTGAGCGGAACGGCAGGCTGAACGACAAACTGAACGACGGGTAGAAATTTGACCCTCGGGTCGAGATTTGTCAAGGGCGAATTCGGGGGGGCAACGAGAGGAACCGAAGGAAGGAGCGCAGGAATGGAACAAGAAAATGGCGGAAGCGCCTGGGAATCGAACCCAGCGCGGCCGCCTCTCGACGACCGCCAGCGGATTTGAAGTCCGCGGAGGCCACCAGACCCCATTCGCTTCCGGCGTGTTGCAGCCACCCATTCTGCCAACGAAACCGCGCCACCGCAGCTTCTCGAACACTCCATGAGACCTGTATTGAATCTGACCCTCCGGCACACTACGATGGATCCCGAAAAGGGAGGCATGCCCTGGAGCAAGGTGCAATGCCAAGTACCGCAGAAGTGGAAGCCCCGGTGAGCTCGGGTCAGTTCAGTGAGAGCCTCGAGCGTATCTGGCAGGAGATCAAGGAGATCTCCCACCAGGTGGAGCAGGAGACCCGTCGCAGTGGGCGAATTGCCCGCATGCGACTAGACTCTCGTCAGCTCCGACGCCAGCTCATCGAGGCACAAGCCCGCCTCGGCCAGGCGATATTCGAGGCACATGCCTCCGGGGGCGACAGCGTTCGCCTGGAGGAGATCGAAGGTATCGTCGACGAGCTCGACGCCCTCGACAGGCTGCAGAAGCAAGTGGCAGCCAAAGATAGTGAGATCGACAGTCTTCAGGCCCCGGCCCCCAGCGCCGAGGCGCTCGTAGAGACTGTCTGATCAGGCACAACTAGGTGGGGCTGTAGCTCAGCTGGGAGAGTGCTTGACTGGCAGTCAAGAGGTCGCGGGTTCGATCCCCGCCAGCTCCACCATTTCTTTTTCGCGTCCAGCGAACCTATCCGCGATCGCTCAACAGCAGCGCCGTCTGTTGGAAGGCCGTCGGCGTGAACTGCAGCAGGCACCGAAATACGGCCTGATGTTCATGGGCGTCAGGTTGTGCGTCCAAATAGAACCCGGCGGCAAGATCGCGCCAGCGGAGGAGCTCTCGCCGTCGCGCCGAAGACGTGACGCAGGAGATCGTCAGGTCGGTCAACTGCAGCACACGCTCGAGCCCCGGGTGCACACGATCCCACGCGCCGAGGCGGATCAGGCGAGCAGTTCGGTGCATTTCGTTCGCGATCATCAGGATCTGCTGGTCGTAGGAGAACTCCTCCCAACGTTCCCTGGAAAGCCCGGAATGCTGAGCGGGCGCGCTCACAGAGCCTCTCCCTGCCCCACCAACTCGCTCACGATGGCGCCCATTTCCTCGCGGATCGCCGGATCCTGCACTTCCATGGCGCGGTTGTCCTGCGTCGGCCGGATGTTGATCAGCGCGGTGAACTGAAGGCAATCGTCGGGGCCGAGTCCAGGATAGTAGTTCGCGCCCCAGAGGTCGGCCTGCTTGCTGCCACCTTCCAGAAGCACGGCCTCCGCGTCCGCGTGAAGCTCTCCACCCACTGCGACGACGCGCCGGCGAACGTCTACCACCAGCTTCACCATGTCACTGAAGAACCGATCGACCAATTCGCTCAGCTGCGCAGTATCGATTGGTTGATCGCTCACGATGACGATGCCAGAAGGGTCGACATTCATGGGCGCAGTCTACTGCGCCTGGGTTTTTGCCGCCATGCGGAACGCGACCGAGCCCTGGCGGCTGGGCGCGCCTTGCCCGCATCAGCCCGGCTGGCTACTCTGGCTGAGAGGTCCTGAACCGTCTTTCCGATCCCCGTGCCCGATGTGAGCGCGGGCGAAAGCCATCAATCGATGTTCAAACGTAGCTTCAAATTCGCGCTATTAGTGGCCTTTGTCGCCGGCGCGGCATTCATGGTTCTGGTCAGTTCTACCTTTTCGCCGCCTAGCGCAGAGCCCGAGCCACAGCCCGCCGCGGGATCTGCCCTACGGTCCTCGGCACCCGCGGAAACGCGACCGTCGCAGACGGCCGCCGGCGTGCAGCAGGAGATCGCCGCGGAGCGGCGCACGGTAATCGTCGATGCCGTGGAGACGGTGGGGCCGTCCGTAGCTTCGGTGGTGATCACCGGGACACAGCGCGTCTCCGCCTTTGGCCCATCGAGGTTTCGCAGTGATTTCTTCGACTCGTTCTTCTCGCCATTTCCCTCGCACGAGCGCCGCGTGACGCTGCAGTCCGGTTCTGCCGTGATGATCTCCGCCGATGGCGAGGTTCTCACCAACGCCCACGTCATCGCCGGTGCGGACCAGGTGTTCTTGATGCAGCCGAACGGCGAGGTTGTCAGCGCGGAAGTGCTAGGCAGTAGCGCCATGCTCGACGTCGCGCTGCTGAAAGCAGAGGGGCTGGAGGGGCTGCAGCCCGCACGACTCGGCACTGCTGAAGATCTGGTCGTCGGTGAGTGGCTGGTAGCCGTCGGGTATCCGGTCAGTGGAGCATCGGTGTCGTCAGGAAGTCGCTTCCAGCCGACGGTCACAGTGGGGGTGGTCTCGGCGATCGGCCGATCTTTCGTGCCACCCGACACGAGGGGCCGCCGCGGGGAACGTGACATTACCTACTACCCCGACATGATTCAGACCGACGCGGCGATCAACCCGGGCAACAGTGGCGGGCCTCTCGCCAATGCCCTCGGGGAGGTCGTGGGTCTCAACACCTTCATCATCACCGAGAGCGGTGGATCCGAGGGCCTTGGCTTCGCCATCCCGATCGAGCGTGCGCTGCGCGCAGCCGACGAGATCCGCACCTACGGTGAGGTGCGCGCCGTGGAGCTCGGACAGGTGCGGCTACAGGAGATAACCGAGGACCTCGCCGAAGCCCTCGAGCTCGATACCGCACGTGGAATGCTGATCGCCGAGGTCACGGGCGCGTCGGCCGACGCCGGGCTGCGGGAAGGCGATGGGTTGTTGGACGTCGACGGAAAGCCGGTCAATAGCCTCCTCGAGGTACGTCTGACCCTGATTCCTCGCTTCGTGGGCGACACGGTCGCGCTCGGGGTGTGGCGCAATGGCCATCGCCTCGACCTTTCCATTCTGCTCGAGGTCCACAAGGACTGAGGCAACAGGCCCGGCAACTCAGTGGGATGATGATCAAAGAGCCCAAGGGACCCGAAGAGCTTCACGAGCGGCTGCTCGAGGACGATGCGCCAGGCGAGCTGGAAGATTTGCCGGCCGGCGAGTACTTCGGCGCCGACTTGGAGGAGGCCCGAGCGCTGGCGCAGCATGAGCCGCGCTTCGAGCGTCTCGTGGAAGGACTACAGACCGCCACCATGGGAGAGCGCGTGGCAGCGATCACCGCCTGCTTCGAGCAGTTCTCGGCGGCGGAGATCGCCAACCTGACACTGCCACCCCACCTGAACCAGCTGCGCCTGATCTACCTGAGCTCGCGCCCGGACTGGCCGTAGCCAGCCTTGCCCGGCTAGCTGCCGACGCCGGATCTCCGGGATTCCAGCCGCAACCATCCGGGGGCAATCTGCAACCTGCGCGCCTCGGCCCTGAGATCCGACTCGCGCTCATCGAGATCCTCCATCTGGTCGTTCGTCTCCTCGATCCTGCGCCGCGTGTCTGCGGTCGAACGGCGAGAGAAAAGGAAGGCGCGCTCCTCCCGGTTGAGCTCCTCCAGCCGGGTGTCCAGCTGCTCCTTCTCGGTCTGAATCGCGCGCAGCTCTCGCTGCCAGTAGTCCCTCGTCAACCGCGGGTCGTCGGGACCCGGAGGGGCGTTCGGATCAGCGGTCCCAGCCGCTGCGCCCGGATCAACCGGATCAGCCGGATCACCGGATTGCGCCCCCGAGCCGGAGCTCGCCGGCTGCCTGACGGGAAGTGGATCCGGTTCCCGCGCCTCATCCTCTTCGATACGATCGACCTCTGACATCGGGATCGAGATTTCACCGCCGAATTGCACGAAGATCACATTGTCACCCTCGATGCGAGTATCGGAGGTGTGAATCGTGCGACCGTTCTTCAGGTAGATAGTGTCGGCACCAGCACTGGTGGCCAGGGCGAATAATGCGCAGGCGACCAGCACCCCCACAAATTGCAGTCCTGCGTGCGGTTTACACATGGCTTCAGGCTATCATGTCGCATGTGCCTTGCTGAATACCCTTTATGATGGGAACCATGGCGGAAACCGTGACCGATCTGACCCGCGCAGAGCCGGGTTTGAGCATCGTCGTTCCTATTTTCGACGAGGAAGAGAACATCGGGCCGTTCCTCGACGAGCTCTTCGAAGTCCTGTCCGCAAATAGTCTCATTTTCGAGGTGATTTGTGTCGACGATGGCAGCTCCGATCGAACCTTCGAGCTGTTGAAAGAACGTGCCCTGCAGGAGCCTCGCCTCCGCGTCCTGCGCCTCGGTAAGAACTACGGCCAGACTGCCGCCATGTCGGCCGGGTTTCACGCCGCGCGCGGCCCTGTGGTGGTGACGCTCGACGGCGACCAGCAGAACGACCCACACGACATCCCCAAGCTGCTCGAGAGATATGAAGAAGGCTACGACGTGGTCAGTGGCTGGCGCCGCTCACGACAGGACGGCTTCCTGCGCCGCACGCTGCCTTCACGCATGGCGAATTGGCTGATCTCGCGCATCACCGGCGTTCATCTGCATGACTACGGGTGCACGCTCAAGGTCTACCGCCGCGAAGTGCTCGACCGATTCGAGCTCTATGGCCAGTTACACCGTTTCATCCCCGCCCTGGCTGCCTGGAGCGGCGGGCGAATCACCGAGATGGAGGTCAATCACCGGTCCCGATCGCGCGGGCGGTCGAAGTACGGCATCGGCCGCACCGTCACGGTGTTGCTGGACCTCACGATCGTGAAGTTCCTGATGAGCTACGGCTCCCACCCGATCCGAGTCTTCGGCATGGCCGGCTTCCTGGCCTGGGGCGTGGCCATGGCATCGCTGGTGGCAGTGATTGTCATGAAGGTCTGGCAGCAGACGGACATGACCGGCAACCCACTCCTCTACCTAGCCATACTGGGCGTGATGGTGGGCCTGCAGTTTCTCCTCATGGGCGTTATCGCCGAAATGGTGATGCGCACCTATCACGAGGCGCAGGACAAGCGGCCCTACATCATCGTCGAGGAGATCAACTCCTGAGACTCAGTAGTTCTCCGGGTCATCCATGCGACGGACCTTCATACCGAGCTCGACGGCGCCATCACCATTTGTGATCAGGACGCTGGCCGTGCTCTCGTTGGCCCAAATCACGAATCCGCGGGAGGCGGTCATGGGCGGCGCGGCCATACCCCCGAGATTGTACTGGGAGATCCCTTCGGTCCAGTAGATCAGGCCGTAGTCGCCGGCCGACCAGCCTGAGTCGTTGCCTTGGTCGATAATGATGATCTCGCCGGGGCCGATGGCCGCGTGGGGC
>JAUWTE010000084.1 GCA_030609765.1 Acidobacteriota bacterium | reverse complement strand
GAAGATCCCGGCGAGCAAGCTCGCGAGGCCGAGGTCGCCATCATCGAGGTGGATGACACCACAGCGGCACTCCAGTCGCTGGCGGCACCCGTACGGAAGCGCGTAGATCCTCGCGTCGTGGCCATTACCGGGAGCATCGGCAAAACCAGCACCAAGCACTTCGCCACCGCCCTCCTGCAAGATCGCTGGGATGTGCACTCGACTCCCGGAAATCTGAACAACCAGTGGGGATTGCCGCTCTCGTTGCTGGGCCTCGAGGAGCACCACGAGGTCATGGTCGCCGAGCTTGCCATGAGTGGCCCCGGAGAAATTCGCGCCCGGGCGCGAATCGCGAGCCCACAGATCGGTGTCATCACCAACGTGGCCCCGGTCCACATGGAGTTTTTCGCCAGCGTCGAGGATGTCGCGGCCGCCAAGGCTGAGCTGGCCGGGGAGCTACCCCCAACGGGAACCCTGATCGTCAACGCGGCCGACCCCCGCACGGCCGCGATGGCCACCAGATTCGCCCCGCAAGTGGGTCGCGTGCTGACCTTCGGCCACGATGTCGACGCCGACATTCGGACAAGCGGCGCCGTAGAGACTGACGATGGATGGAGATTCCAGCTCGAGATCACCGACTGTAAGCCTGTGGACGTCATGCTGCCTCTCACGGGTACGTACACTCTGATGAACTTTCTCGCGGCTGCGGCAATTGCACATGCTCTCGAAATCGCGCCAGAGGCAATCGCGACGGGGGCCATGAGCTTGACCTTTCCCGCGGGACGAGGGGAGACACATGACCTCTACGACGGCGTTCGGGTCATCGACGACAGTTACAACGCCAGCCCAGTGGCCATGATGCAGAGCCTGGACCGGCTGGCGAGCCTGCCGGCCGCCGGTCGAAGGATTTTCGCGGCCGGTGACATGCTCGAGCTCGGAACCTGGGCCGAGGACGCCCATCGCGACGTCGGGGCGCACGCCGCTCGCCGGGGTATCGACCTTCTGATCGCGGTCGGCGGATGCGCGGATTTTATCGCTGCAGGAGCCCAGACCAGTGGCATGGCAGCCAGTAAGATCTTCTGTTTTGCCACAGCGGAGGATGCTGGCCGAGCGCTAGCTGAAGAGATTCACCCCGGTGATCTCGTACTCGTGAAGGGTTCTCGGGCAGTTCATATGGAACAAATCATCGAGGCGCTGAGGCAAAGAAAAGCCATGTCGCGCAACCTCGCGGAGGACTGAGATGCTCTACCAGCTACTGGAGCCGCTTTCGGATCTATGGTTCCCCTTCAACGTCTTCCGCTACATCACCTTCCGCACCGCCTGCGCCGCCATCACGGCATTAGCGCTGACGATGCTGCTGGCGCCAGGGGTCGTTGCCCGACTGCGCCGCAACCAGATCGGACAGAGGATCCGCGGTGACGGCCCGCCGGCCCACTCGACGAAGGAAGGCACACCGACGATGGGCGGGCTTCTCATCGTCGCGGCGGTCGTGATCAGCACGATCGTGTGGATGGACCCGAGCAATCGCTTCGTCTGGGTGGCCCTCGGTGGCACGGTCGGGTTCGCTGCCCTCGGATTCATTGACGACTATCTTGGCGTCGTGCACCCACGCCGAAGAGGGTTCTCTGTCCGCTCGAAGTTCATCGGTGAGATTCTGATCGGGCTGTTGGTTGGCGGCGCCCTTCTGGCAATGAGCTTCAATGGGCTCTTCGACACGCGGCTGGCTTTTCCGTTCTTCAAGGAGCTCTCACCCCACCTTGGCTGGTGGTACCTTCCGTTCGCCGTCCTCGTGCTGGTGGCTACCTCGAACGCCGTCAATCTCACGGACGGCCTCGACGGCCTGGCGACAGGGTCGATGCTCGTCGCCTCCGCCACGTACCTGGTGTTCGCCTACCTGGCCGGGCACGTGCAGATCGCCGAGTACCTGAACATCCTGTATGTCCGTGAGGTCGGTGAGGTAACGGTGTTTTGCGGCGCATTGGTAGGCGCTTGCCTCGGTTTTCTCTGGTACAACTGCTTCCCCGCCGAGGTGTTCATGGGAGACACCGGCTCGCTGGCCCTCGGCGGTGCCATCGGCACCGTGGCCCTGCTCATCAAGCAGGAGTTGGCGCTCCTTCTCGTTGGTGGCCTGTTCGTTATCGAGGCATTGTCGGTAATCGTGCAGGTGGGCAGCTTCCGGCTCACGGGCAAGCGACCGCTGCGCATGGCCCCGCTGCACCATCACTTCGAGATGAGCGGTTGGAGCGAGCCCAAGGTAATCGTGCGGTTTTGGATCCTGGCGATCCTGTTCGCCATGATGTCACTGGCAACCCTGAAGCTGCGGTAGATTCCATGCATCGTTGGGACGACAAGAAGGTAGTGGTCATCGGGGCCGCGCGGAGCGGTGTTGCCGCCGCGCATCTGCTGCTCGATGTCGGTGCCCTGGTGACGATCTCGGACCTGCAGCCCGACACCGAATTGCCCGAGCTGGCACCCTTGGCGGAGCGTGGCGCGCGACTGGTTTGTGGCGGACACCCCGAGAGCCTGTGGGAGGATGCCGACGCGGACACCCCGAGAGCCTGTGGGAGGATGCCGACGCGGTCATCGTATCGCCTGGAATTCCCTTCGATGCGCCGCCCCTTGAACTAGCGCGCGCCCGCGGCCTGCCGGTGATGGCGGAAATCGAGCTGGCCGCACGGTTCATCGAGGTGCCCATCACGGGAATCACCGGCTCGAACGGCAAGAGCACGGTGACATCGATGACCGGAGAGGTGCTGCGCGCCACCGGACTCGAAGTTGCGGTGTGCGGCAATATCGGCCGCCCCCTGAGCGCCGCCGTCAGCGATCAGCTTCGGGGCAAAGCCAGCTACCAGGCCTATGTCGTCGAGCTCTCATCCTTCCAGACCGAGGCGATCGACAACTTCCACCTCGACTACGTCGCACTTCTGAACATCACTCCCGACCATCTCGATCGACACGGCTCTCTCGACGCCTATGCCGAGGCCAAGCTGCGTATCCTCAAGAACTGCACCGCCGATGACTGGGTTGTCTACAACATCGAAGATGAGGGTCTGGTTTCCCGCATGCCGGAAATACCGGCACGGCGCGCCCCCTTCGCTCAGCGGCCCTTGCCGGGCACACACCCGGCCGCGTGGGTTGATGATGGCTATGTCTGGTGGAGTGCCGAAACGGGTAGCCCGCAAACCATCCTCGGCGTTGATGAAATGGCGGTTCTCGGACCCCACAACCATGCCAATGCATGCGCCGCGGCAGCGCTGGGCCTGCTGGCGGGATCGACACCGGAGCAGGTCGCCACAGGCCTACGCCGGTACAGGCCCCTCGATCACCGCATGGAGAAGTGCGGCGAGGTGCGCGGTGTTACCTGCGTGAATGACTCGAAGGCCACCAACATCGACTCAACCCTTGCGGCTCTGTCCGGCTTCCAGCGCGGCGTATGGCTGATCCTCGGGGGTCGCGACAAGGGCGCTGATTTTTCGGTCCTCGAGCCTCACATCGAAGAGCGTGTCGTCAAGATCCTGCTCATCGGCGAGGCGACCCCGGTGATCGACGCGGCATTGCGGGGATCGGCACCCGTCGAGCGCTGTAAAACGATGGACCGGGCCGTGCAGCGTGCTTTGTCTAGCGCCGCGGCCGGAGACGTACTATTACTGTCGCCGGCCTGCACCTCGTTCGATCAATACTCGAACTTCGAGGAGCGTGGGGATCATTTCAAGGACTTGGTGTCGAAGCTTGGCGCCGAGGTCGACGAGACACTCGCGGGGGATCTTCCCTTGACCTCACCCGAGGAGGAATAGCCGTATGGCCAGCCGCTGGCTAGCTGTTGACAAGACGCTATTCGTCACGACAGTGGCGCTGATTGCGCTCGGCCTGCTGATGGTCTATTCCGCCTCGTTCCCCGCTTCACAACAGTACTGGAACGACGACACCCACTATCTGAAGCGGCAGGCCATGGCCGCCACAGTCGCCCTGCTGGCAATGCTGGTGACCCTGCGTGTTGACTATCGTGTTTGGCAAAGGCGGCCGGTGGTGGGGCTGGCACTCGTGGGCACGCTGGCAGCGCTCGTCGCGGTGCTTTTCATGGCGGAAGTCACCGGGGCACGCCGCTGGATTCCCATGGGACCCTTCAATTTCCAGCCTTCGGAGGCCGCCAAGCTGACCGTGGCGCTGTTCATGGCCGCCTATCTGGCCCGCAACGAGGAAGAGATCAACGACTGGTGTAACGGCCTCTTCCCTGCCCTCCTCGTGGTCTGTACCGTTGCCTTGCTGATCGTGCGTGAACCGGACCTCGGCACGGCCGCCGCGGTGGTCATGGTGGCCGGAATCATGCTCTGTGTAGCCGGCTTGGCGTGGCGCTACATCATCGGTTTCGGATCCCTTGGGCTGGCTCTCGCGAGCCTGCAGATCATGACGACCGGATATCAGTCCCGGCGTATCCTGGCCTACCTGAACCCCTGGGCCGACCCGCTGGACGGCGGCTTTCAAACCGTGCAATCGCTGATCGCAGTGGGCACAGGCGGCATCACCGGCCTCGGGCTTGCCGAGGGCAAGCAGAAGCTGTCGTTCTTGCCCCAGCCTCACACCGATTTTATCTATGCGGTCATCGGCGAGGAGCTCGGCCTCATCGGGGCCATACTGGTACTGCTCGGGTTCTTGATCATTCTCTGGCGCGGCGTTCGAGCCTCCCTACTGGCGCCCGACCGCTTCGGGTTCTACCTTGGGATTGGCCTGACTTCGGCGCTGGTCATGCAGGCGCTCCTCAATATGAGCGTGGTGGTCAATTTGGTGCCGACCACAGGCATCCCGCTGCCGCTGATCAGCTACGGCGGATCGTCGCTGGTAGTTTCGTGTGCCTCGATCGGCATTTTGCTGAATTTGTCCCAACATTCGTGAAGTCATGAACCGGCCGAGGCGATTCGAGGCGGGGTCGCCATAGGCAAGAAGGAGGAGTGCGGGGTGCTGAACCGGATTCGTCATCTTCACTTCGTCGGCATCGGTGGCATCGGCATGAGCGGCATCGCCGAGCTCCTGCTGAACCTCGGCTACGAGGTGTCGGGATCCGACCTGCACGCCTCGCCGATCACCGAGAGACTCCAAAGCCTCGGCGGCAGTATCTTCATCGGGCATCGCCCGGAGCAAGTCGCTGACGCGCACGTCGTCATCACTTCCTCGGCCGTCAGCGATGACAATCCTGAGGTCAGCGAAGCACGCGACAGGGGCATTCCCGTAATTCCCCGCGTCGAGATGCTCGCCGAGCTGATGCGCAGAATGAAGTACGGTGTGGCGGTGGCCGGCTCGCACGGCAAGACGACCACTACGTCCATGCTCGCAGGCGTCTTCGAGAAAGCCGAACTCGATCCCACTGTCGTCATCGGCGGCCGGCTGCAGGCCTGGGGCACCAATGCTCGGTTGGGAAAGGGCGATTTTCTCATTGCCGAGGCCGACGAGAGTGACGGCTCGTTCCTCAAGCTCTCGCCAACCCTCGCTGTAGTTACCAACATCGACGCCGAGCACCTCGACCATTACAAGAGCTTCGACGAGCTGCGGATGTCGTTTCTCGAGTTCCTCAACAGCGTGCCGTTCTACGGAACCAGCGTCGTCTGCCTCGATGACGAGGTGATCCGGGAGATCATCCCTGACGTCACGCGCAACCTCGCTACCTACGGTTTCACGTCAGAGGCGCACGTACGCGCGAGTGGCATCTCCGTTTATCATGAAGGCACGTCATTCGTCTGCCACGCGGGTGGGGAGAGGCTCGGCCAGGTGAGCCTGAAGATTCCCGGCCGCCACAACGCCCTGAACGCACTGGCGACGATCGCTGTGGCACTGGAGGTCGAAATCGATTTCCAGGTAATCGCCAACGCCCTCGCCGAGTTCGCCGGTACCGATCGCCGATTTCAACATATCGCCTCAATCAACGACATCCTCATCGTCGACGACTACGGTCACCACCCCACCGAGATCCAGGCGGTGCTGGCGACCGCCAAGGAGGCCTGGGAGCGGCGCACGGTCGTTTGTTTTCAACCACATCGTTATTCACGATCTCAGCTCCTGCACGAGGAGTTCGCGCGCTCTTTCGACCAGGCCGACACCGTTCTCCTGCTGCCCATTTATGCGGCCAGCGAGAGACCGATCCTCGGCGTCACGGCCGCAGCCATGGCGGCGGCGATCAGGGAGCACGGGCACAAGGACGTACGCACCGTAGACTCACTCGAAGAGGCGGCTGAGACCCTCGCGCGGGAGGTCAGGGGTGGCGACCTGGTTCTGACCTTGGGCGCGGGAGACGTGTACAAGGTGGGGCCCGATCTCGCATCCCGCCTGGGTGCCGACGCCGACAGCGACTCTCGATGACCACAAGAGCCAACCCCGGGGGCCCGGCGACCAGGGAGTGGACCCGCGCGGATCTCCGGGATCTGACCACCTTCTGCGGCAGCGAGGGCTGTGCCTGCACCCTCGACGAGCCCTTGTCGCGACACACCTCCATGGGAATCGGAGGGCCCGCGGCGGCCATGATCTGGCCTCCTCATCCCGATGCGGTGGCGGCCGTGGTCGCCTGGGTTTCTGGCCGTGGGTTGCGCTGGAGGGTGCTCGGTGGCGGCACCAACGTCATGGCGCCCGATCGCGGCGTCGAGGAAGCGGTGATCAACCTCACACGCCTCATCGAGGGCACCCGCATCGAGGACGGTCTCGGGACCTTTCCGGCCGGCCTGCCCACTGCACAGGCCCTGAACAGAACCGTGCGTGAGGGGTTGGACGGACTGGTGTGGGCAACCGGTCTACCGGGAACCATTGGAGGTGCGGTGGCAGGAAACGCCGGCTGCTGGGGTGGTGAAATGGCCACCACGGTCGACACCCTCGAGGTGGTCACGGCGCAAGGTGGCTGGCTGAGAATCGCGGCGGCGGATCTGAGTTGGTCGTACCGTCGGCTCGATCTGGTGGAGAAGGCGGGTATCGGCAGCATCGTCGTGTCGACGACCTTGGCCCTCGAACCTGACGATCCCGAGGCTCTGGCGGCCCGCCATGACGAGCTGCATGCGCGCAAACGGCTGGACCAGCCCGTGGGGGCACGTAACGCAGGCTGTGTGTTCAGGAACCCGGCCGGGGATCGATCCGCCGGTCTGCTGATCGACGAAGCCGGCTGCAAGGGAATGCGGGTGGGCGATGCGGAGATCTCCAGCGTTCATGCCAACTTCATCATCAACCGCGGCGGCGCCAGTGGAGCTCAGATGGACGAGCTCATCGAGTGCGTCAGGCAGCGTGTAGAAGCGCGCTCCGGAGTGCTCCTCGAGGAGGAGATCCACCGATGGTGAGTCCAGGACGAGGCAAGTCACCGCAGTTTCTCCGGCGAGTCAAGAACCGCCCGGTCTTGCGCCGGCGCAACCGCCTCCATGCTATGATCCGCGCCGTCGCTGTCGCGGGGATCATCACAGCGCTGGCCTATGGCGCATATTTCGCCTACCAGCAAGCATTGACAACGCCCCATTTGGCCCTGCAGCGTGTGGTGCTGCACCAGGTACCGACTCAGTTGATCGACCAGGTGCGCGAGAAGATCACGCCCCACTACGGGCAGAACCTGTTGGCGTTGGACCTCGACGAGCTGCAATCGGCGGTCGAGAGTATTCCCGAGGTTCGCGGTGCCAGCGTCCGCAGAACCCTGCCGGATGGGCTCGTGGTCAGGGTGGAGGCACGCCAACCGCGGGCGTTGCTGCAGACAGCCGACGGCACCTACGTCATCGACCGTGATGGGGTGGTAATCTCCGCTTCAGAGACGGACATGCGGCAGCTCACAACCGTAAGTATGGAAGACGTCGGACTGCATGCGCGCCGTGGTCAGCCGGTGATCCAATCGGTCGGATTCGGGCCGAAGGTCGCCGATGCCATCACCGTTCTCGAGTGGTTCGAGGGGACTGAAACGCGGTTGGCACGGAGAATCGACCACCTGCGGATCGACGAAGAGGGAATTGTCGTGGTCTTGACCCAACCAGAGTTGGAGATCCTCCTCGGCGACGCGCAGTCGTTGGCGACGAAGATCGAGGCAGTGGAGGCCCTTCTGCTGTCGGACCGACCCGTAGGGCCGGTCGTCGTGGACGCTCGCTACCGTGAAATGCTGGTGGTTCGTGACCTACCGGGCGAGAGTGCTCCGCAGGAGGAGAGGGACTAATCGTGCCACGCCGTGACAGGCATATCGTCGGGTTGGATGTCGGTACGACCAAGGTCTGTGCCGTCATTGGCGAGCCCGACGACAACGGGGCGCTGGAGATCATCGGAGTCGGGCTGGCGGACTCGGAGGGCCAGCGCAAGGGCGTGGTGGTCGACGTCGAAGCCACCGTACAGAGCATCAAGAACGCGGTCGAGGAAGCCGAGCTCATGGCGGGCACCAGCGTAGATCGAGCCTACGTCGGCGTCGCAGGGGGTCACATTCGCGGCTTCAACAGCCGCGGGGCAGTCACCGTCAACGGCCGCGCCCGCGAAATCACCGAGGAGGACATCCGCCACGCCATCAATGCTGCCCGCGCTTTGGACCTGCCGCCTGATCGCGAGCTCCTGCACTTGCTACCCCAGGATTTCGTCGTCGATGGCCAGGGGTCGATCGTCGATCCACTGGGGATGTCAGGCAGCCGCCTGGAGGTCCATGTGCACCTCATCGTCGGCGCCCTCTCTTCGGTACAAACGCTGGTGACCTGCGTGAACAGGGCCGGCATCGAGGCCCAAGCCGTGGTGCTCGAGCAACTCGCCTCCATCGAGGCAGTCCTCACCGAGGACGAGCGTCAGCTCGGCGTGGCCCTTGTCGACATCGGCGGAGGTACGACCGACCTGGTATGTCTTGTCGAGGGCAGCGTCTGCCACACGGCGGTTCTGCCGGCCGGCGGCGAGTATTTCACCAACGACATCGCGGTCGGGCTCAACACGCCTATTACTGACGCCGAGGGCATCAAAACCCGCTACGGGTGCGTTGTGCCCGCCCTCATCGATGATGATCAGGCGATCGAGGCCCCCGGCATCGGAGGTCGCGGCCCGCGCCTGTTGCCTCGGCGGCGATTGTGCGAGATCCTGGAACCGCGCGCCGCCGAGATCCTCGATCTGGTGCGCGACGAGATCTCGCGAGCTGGATTCTTGGAGCAACTCAACGCCGGTCTGGTTTTGACGGGCGGCGGGGCACTCCTCGGGGGCTTGGCGGAAACCGCGGAACAGCGCTTCGGTATGCCTGTGCGGGTGGGCATGCCATTCGGTGTGGAGGGACTTGTTGATATCGTTTCCAGCCCTATCTACTCGACGGCTGTGGGCTTGACGCTCTATGGGCACTACAATCGCGGGGTGGAAACCTATTTCGAAACCCACGAAGGAGGCGTTTTTCGCCGCTTCAAGGGTCGAGTGCGCCGCTGGTTCGGCGAGTTGTTCTGACAGGTAAGGAGAATGAAGCATGGCCGCAGATGACCCGAGGGGCTGGCAAGAAGGATTGCATGAGGAGCTGTTCAGCCAGCAACCGGCCACCGAGCAGGAGGAGGTCGAAGAGCCCCAGGTCACGGAACTGTTGGCGGAAGATCAGGCCAACGCGGACGACGAGGTCAACGAGTCCGATACGGTCGCTGTCGACGACGAGGTCATTGGGGCCGATGTCGCCGAGATCACGACCGGAGACCTCCTGCCTGCGGAAGAACCACTTCGCT
>JAUWTE010000412.1 GCA_030609765.1 Acidobacteriota bacterium | reverse complement strand
GGTGGTCACGCGGTGCGAGCCAGGCAGGGGCGCCTTGTATCCGGGTTACATCGAGGGTGATCCCCGCGGGGGCGAGGTTTTTCAGATGCGCCTCCAACGCATCCATGATCTTGTCCGGGTCCTGGTTGGGGACCAGGCGCATGCTCACCTTCGCCATGGCGGTCGCGGGCAGGACCGTCTTGCTGCCTTCGCCCGTGAATCCCGAAAGCAAGCCGTTCACCTCGAAGGTCGGCCGCCCCCATAGTCGCTCGAGGACTCCGTAGTCGCCGTCGAAGGAAAGGGCCGCCACTCCGAGATCGTCCCGATACGCACCCTCGTCGAAGGGCAGTCCCTCCCAGTCAAGTCGCTCCTCCGATGTCAGGGGCACCACGTCGTCATAAAAGCCCGGGATCGCGATTGCGCCCGTGTCTGCGTCACGACAACCGGCGAGAAGGCGGGCTAGAGCCTCCGCTGGGTTGACAACAGCACCACCGAACGAGCCGGAGTGCAAATCGCCCTTGGGCCCCCGCACATCAATTTGGCAATAGGCCATACCTCGTAGCCCGTAGCAGAGTGACGGCAGCCCTGGAGCGAACATCGTGGTGTCGGAGATCACCACCGCGTCGCACGCAAGCTCCCCGATTTTTTCCTGCACGACCTTTCCCACGTTCGGGCTGCCGACCTCTTCCTCACCTTCGATGAGATAGAGGATGTTCACGGGGCAGCTTCCTTTGGTGGCGAGCCAGGTTTCGAGGGCCTTGACGTGCACGTAGAGTTGGCCCTTGTCATCGACCGCACCACGAGCGAACAACCGCCCGTCTCTCACGGTCGGCTCGAATGGGGGGGACTCCCATCGTTCGATGGGATCCTCGGGCTGCACGTCGTAGTGCCCGTACACCAGAATCGTTGGCGCGCTATCGGCATTCTTGTAGGCACCGAACACGACAGGATGACCCTCAGTAGGCCACACAGCCGTCTCCTGGCAGCCGGCTGCATCGAGCTTCTCCACCAGCCACTCGGCGGCCGCTCGCATGTCGTCTCGTCGCTCTGGGTCAGTGGACACGCTGGGGATGCGCAACCACTCGTTTACTTCTTCCAACCACGTCTCGCGTTGACGTGAGATGTGCTCGGCGAACTTGTCACAGTCGCTCATGAAGTTCCACCTGGCTCGACGCTAGTGGGTGATGCGGCGGTCTCCCCCGGACCAACCGCGAAAGGAAATCCTCGATAAGGTCTTCCCATGAAGTTGAGTTGATCGAAGCGCTTTGCTAGCCTTCATTCTGCCATCTGGCGCGGCGGACCCGCGCACACCATGATCTGTCACCCTAGCTTGAAGGGCTGGCCGATTCCACTGCATGGGAGGTGCTCTTGCCTCAACTCGGACGCCTTCGTCGCCCGCTAGTCTACATATTCATCGCTGCACTCGTTGTCACCCTGGTGCCTGAACCGGCGAACTCTCAGGACAGCGACGAGGAGCTCCTTGCACGTGTGAAGGAGCTGTTCGCTGCCCGCGAGAGCAAGCGCATCGTTACCCCGATGCCAGGGAGCAGGGCCGGTGTGTTCGCAGCAGACGGTTCATCCGACTTCTTCCTCTACGTCGAACGCGGATCTATACGAGGTCAGGACACTATCGATACCTTTTATGAGCGGCTTGAAGCTGGCGATATGGATGGCGCCTACGAGGTCTTTCTCCAGAGTCAAATCGTCACCCTCAGGGTGTCGGACTATGGGTGGAATGGGCTAGGTGTTCCCTTCACGACTCCGGCCGGTGGTGAGATATCGGACGTCTACTACCGAGTCGTGGATGGCGTATTCCGGAATGCTGAGGTGATCACCGAGGAGAACAAGGCAGAGTATCGGGAGCTCCTCAGGACAGTTCTGATTCCGGCGCTGGAAGGCGACAGGCCCTCGTAAAGCTGCATGGCATCACGGTAGTAGCAGTACATCTCGAAAGGTATCGAGCACTGAGTATCCAGCGAGCGGGAACGGCGTATGTTTGCAGGGCCGCCCTTGGTCATGGGGCGGCCTTTGTCTATAGTTAGCGCGCCCTGCGGGGCAGCCGCCCACTCGTTGTGAGGCTCTCGAGCAGAACCCTCGAGCATCAGACTGAGTAGTCCCTGGGAGGGTACCAAGGAGGCACAATGCACCGGTCGTACGTATTTCAGGTTGCGGTCTTGGCAACGATCCTCTGTTTCTCGCTACTGATCGCTCCGGCGATCGCTGTGGCGCATACTCCGGCTCAGCAGCAGGAACAGCAAGCGCAGGAGCAGCAACAACAGGAGCAGCAGCAACAACAGGAGCAGGCACCGCCGGGCTACGAGGAGACCATCGTTGTGACAGCCTCTCGTACCGAGCAACTCCTGCTCGATGCGCCCACGGCGATCACTGTCATCAACAGCACGCTCATCGAGAACGCGGCAGCCCTGAACTACGCCGACCTGCTGCGCTCCGTGCCCGGGCTCAACGTTGCGCAGACCAGCGCGCGAGACATCAACCTGACGTCGCGGGCCGCGACCAACACCCTGGCCACGTCTCAGCTCGTGCTGGTCGACGGCCGCACCGTCTACCAGGACTTCTTCGGCTTCGTCGCCTGGGACCTATTGCCCGTCAACCTCGACGAGGTTGACCGCATCGAGGTTATTCGCGGACCTGGCTCGGCGGTGTGGGGTGCCAACGCGATGACCGGAGTGGTGAACGTCATCTCCAAGAGCCCCGAGGATCTGGGCAACATATTCAGCTTCCGCATCGGCGGTGGTGAGCGGGGAACGGGCTACGGCTCGGCTATCTTTTCGGGCGTGAGTAACGACTGGTCATATAAGGTCACTGGCTCCTACTACACGATGGATCCCTGGGACCGCCCGGAGACGATCAACAACGAGCTTCAGACGCCCATCGGGGGCCTCTACGAAAACACGGGCACCAAGCAGCCTAAATTCGACGCCCGGCTCGACAAGCAACTCGAGGGCAACCAGTGGCTATCGTTCTCGGGCGGGTATGCGGGCACCTCGGGCATTATCCAGACGGGAATTGGCCCATTCGATATCCAAGACGAGACCCGCTTCTGGTACGTGCGAGGTGACTACAATCGCGGCAACTTCAACACTCGCTTTTACGCCAACATTCTCGATGGGTATGGGCCGAACCTGCTGAACGGCATCGACTTCTTCTTTGAAACGCAGACCTACGACTTCTCGGCTCAGAACACCTCGGTACTCGCTGATGCCCAGCACATTCTCACCTACGGTGGCAACTTCCGGTCTCAGGGATTCGACCTGTCGATCGCGCCCCTCGGGGACAACCGCAAGGAGGGCGGCGGCTTCATCGAGGATTCCATCTCGGCCGGTGAGCATTTCATCTTCAACCTGGGAGTTCGTGCCGACGCCTTCAGCGTCTTGGACGGCGCCGTTTACTCACCTCGCCTTGCGATGTTGTTCCGCCCGATCGCCGGCGCGGATCACGTCATCCGCCTCTCCTGGAATCGTGCCTTCCGCGCGCCGTCACTGACCAACAACTTCCTGTTTACGGCGATCTTCAACCAGATCGACCTGGGAGCCATCATCGGAGCCCCGGTTCCCATTCCCTACATCTTCCCGAGCCTCGCGATCGGGAACCAGGATCTGGTGGAGGAGAGACTCGATCAAATCGAGGTGGGCCTGCGCAGCATCACATTCAACAACAAGGTGTCGATCGACGCCGCTTTCTACTGGACCCGGACGAAAGACAACATCGACTTCTACACCTCCAAGTTCTATTCGCCCTCCGACCCACCGCCTGGTTGGCCGCTGCCTCCTTTCCTGCTGGCCATCATCCCTCTGCCCAAGGAG
>JAUWTE010000273.1 GCA_030609765.1 Acidobacteriota bacterium | reverse complement strand
AGGACCGACACTCATGGAAAAGCCGGCAGAAACGACATACGAGATCAGCGATTTGATCAAGCGGCGATGGAGCCCCCGCGCCTTCACCCAGGTTCCCGTTGCGGCGGGGCAGCTTCACTCCATATTCGAGGCGGCTCGCTGGGCGGCCTCCTCGTTCAACGAGCAGCCGTGGAGATTCGTGGTCGCGACCCAGCAGGAGGAGAACACGTATCAGGCACTCCTCGCCTGCCTCCACGAGAGCAACCGGGAGTGGGCGGAGCGGGCCCCGGTCTTGATCCTCTCGGTGGCGAAGCTCAACTTCGACCGCAACGGCAAGCCCAACCGGCATGCCCACCATGACGTGGGCCAGGCGTTCGCGAACATGGCGATCGAGGCGACGCACCTGGGGCTGGCCATGCATCCGATGGGTGGATTCGACGTCGACAAGGCGCGCGAGGGCCTCGCCATTCCCGACGATTACGATCCGGTGGCAATGATCGCCGTCGGCCACCCCGGCGATTTCGATAGCTTGCCCGATGCGTTCAAGACCGATGAGTTGGCGCCGCGGACTCGCAATGCTTCCAAGGACTTCGTTTACTCGGGCAAGTTCGGTGAGCCGATGCCCTTCGAGTCGCGTGTGAAGCGAGCCCTGATGGGGGACTGAGGGAGAGAATGGCCGACGAGAGACCGGTCGCGGAGCCGAGCCAGGCCGAAGTGAAGGTCCAGGAGCGCCACTTCCTGGTTCTTCTGGCCACAATCGTATCGATTGAGGTTGCGCAGGTCATTCTGGGCCCCGTGCTGACCGAGTCACGGATGGTGGGATGGCTTCAGGCGATCGTCATCTGTGTGACGATCTACGCCGTTGGCGGGAAGAAGAACCTCACCATCATGGCCTTGTTCCTTGGCATTCCCGTCGTCATCGCGCGTGTTGTCAGCTTGTCGATGCCGGTTGCGGAGGCGGAGATCACTAGTTTGGCGCTCGCGGTCGTCTTCCTGGCCTACGTCAATTGGGCCATCATGTCAGCGGTCGTGCGACCTGGCCGGGTCACGATGGACAAGATCTACGGCGCCATCTGTGTCTACCTGTTGCTGGGAATGCTGTGGGCGAACTTGTACGGCATTCTGGAGATCGCCCAGCCGGGGTCCTTCTCATTCCCGGAACGCACCTCCACGGGGACATTGGTCGAACAGAGCGACTACCGTGACCTGGAGCACGACCTCACCTACTACAGCTACGTTACGCTCACCACCCTGGGCTATGGGGACATCACGCCGGTCACCCATCGAGCCCGCCAGCTTTCCTGGCTGGAGGCCCTGTTCGGCCAGCTCTTCATTGCCATCACGATCGCCCGTCTGGTGGCGAGTCAGCTCGTGTACTCACGGGAGGACGACGAGTAGCCTGCATCAGCCTGCACGCCTCCCCGTGGATTTGCCGCGGCGCCCGAAATGCGACCCTCAGCGCATGTCGTGCCAGGCTACTGATAGCCCACCCAGAAGTAGACCTCGGCTTTGCCGTCCTCGTTGATTCCGCCGCCGCCGCCGACCGGGCCAAACGGGGTCATGTACTGTAGCCCCGCGCCTCCACCCCAGTAGATCGAGCCGAGATCGATCTCGTCGCGGCGTTGCCAGACGTTGCCGCCGCCGCCGCGAACCGTCATTTGGAGTACCGGGGTGAACAGGAAGCTGTATCCGGCGCTGACCGCCAACGCCTGCCGGCCCCAGAACTCCTCGCGATTGTAGCCGGGTATGAGAACCGGCCCGCCGATCATGAAGAACTCGTGGATCGGCAGGTCATCCCATGAGAGCCCGCCCATGAAATCGAAATGCAGGACATTCCGGGCCCCGAGCGGGGCGGCGAGTCGGAATCTCATCTCGGCGCGCAGGTATTCGACGGAAGCCCCGAGCCACGGCGAGCTCTTCTGGATATCGAAAGATGCAGCCACGCCTCGAGTCGGCGCGTCCGAATCGTCCAGGCTGCTCCATAGGAAGGTGGCATCGATTCGCCGCAAACGGTTGGTCACGGCTTTGAACGGAACGCCTGGGCGCTCGCCGATCTCGACGTTCTCGGCCGCGAAGTCGAAACGCACGCGACCCGCCCGGGTGATCGGAATCACGCCGCCCAATGAGGCGCCTTGGCGCAGAAAGCTGGCGCGATTGACGAACTCTCCATCCACGAAGAACCGCGGTTTGTCTTCTCCCACTCCCAAGCGTAGCTCGTAGCCGATTCCAGTGGCGAGGAGCCGGTTGGCCGAAAGCCGGAGATCGAAGGCCGAAAGCCGGTCACCACCGAAAGCGTCGACTTGGAGCTGCTGCCGGCTCCCTAGGATGTTGTGGAGCTGCCAGCGAGCGAATCCCCAGATGCTGTCATCCTCGTTGTAGCCAGCCCCGATCCCGAGGGCGCCGCTCTCCTCCTGGACCTCGACTATGATGATCACACTGCCGTCGCCGCCCGCCTGGTAGTCGATCCAGACCAGCTCGAAGAAGCCGGTGGAGTACAGCCGGTCGACGCCCTCCAGCGCCCTCTTCAGCGAAAACGACTCGCCGAGATTGAAGCCCAGCTCCCGGATGATTCTCCCTTCCGGAATGTTTTCATTGCGCAAGACGCGGATCTCGGAGATCGGTCGTCCCTCAAGGGGCGCACTTTTCGAGAGCGAGGTTTCAACCACGTATTTGTCGACCTCGGCGGAGATTCCCATTTCCGCCATGCGCTCGAGGATTTCAGCGGTGATTTCCGCCGTCGCTTCGTATCCCCACTCGGCCAGCTTTTCCCATTGGGTGTAATCGGTGTAGTAGTGGCCGCGCAGATCCGGCTCGACAAGCATGTCGGGCTCCTCGCTGTAGACCTCGCCTGCCTGGGCTCGAAGAACGTCGGTGATGCTGTACGTGACGCTGAAGATGTCCCTTGTGAGCGATACATCGACAGGTGGCGAGGCGATATCGACCGCTATCACGATCTGTGCGCCCATGTCGCGGACGACACCAACAGGTAGGTTGTCCAGCAGTCCCCCGTCGATGAGGAGGTGGTCGCCGATCGCCACCGGCGGGAAGGCCAGCGGAAACGAGATGCTGGCGCGAACGGCGCGACTCAGGTCACCGCTGGATAGAACAACCCGGCCGGCGCCGGTCAGGTCGGTGGCTATGGTCCGGTAGCGGATCGGGAGGTTGTCGAAATCCCCTCTCGCAAAGAACCCGGGCTCGGCGAAGAGCCTCATCATCAGCTCGTTGATGCGTTGATCGGGAAGCATCGCCTGCGGCAGTGCGAGGGACCAAAAGTCGAAGGGCAGTTCGACGAGAGGCGGTATGTCGTAGAGGCGGTGCCAGGGGGGAATCACGGGGCCTTGCATGGGCCTCATGAAGACCTGGTACCAGTCGATCTCGCCCGCTAGCTCTCGGATCTCCGGAATGGTGTAGCCGCCGGCGTAGAGCGCACCGATCAGAGAGCCCATGCTGGTTCCGGCAATGCACTCGATGGGGATCCCCGCCTCTTCGAGTGCTTGCAGCGCGCCGATCAAGGCGAAGCCGCGGCCTCCACCACCGCTCAAGGCGATCCCTACCCGGCACTCAGGAGGTTCTACCGCCGCCGCCCGACCTACTTTGTGAACGCTCGTACCTATCGACTCTCGGGCTGCCGTAGGAGGGGCCTCCTGGGCTTCGGCGATCTTGGGCCAACCCAGGCCCAGCGCGAGGACAGCCAGGGCAATAACGCGTGCCTCAGGAGAGCGCAGGAATGCCCACAGCGTGCACCCATCAGGACAGCTCAGCGCCCAATCAGAGGGTCTTCTCCGCATACACGAGCCCTTCTTCGGTGTCTCGGCGCGTCTCGAAACCGCGAGACTGCAGCAGATGGATGGCGCGGGCGTTGTCCGACAGGACCTCGGCCGTGAGGCGCTTGACCCCCCACTCCTCGGCCACCTCCAGACAGAAATCAGTCAACATGCTGCCGGCGCCATTACCCTGCGCAGGGTCGCCCACGAGGATGGCGTACTCGGCCGATTCGTGGTCGGGGTCAGCGACCATGCGTCCAACACCGATGAGCTGCCGCTCGCCACGATTCTGCACCTCGGCGACGATTGCCATCTCGCGATCGTAGTCGATGAAGCAGTAGCGAGTCGCCATCTGATGGGTGGTTCCCTTGAAGACCGAGAAGAAGCGGTAGCGGATGGAGTCGGTGGAGCAGGCGGCAAGTAGATCGTGCCACATGGGTTCGTCCTCGGGCTTGATCGGCCTGAGGATCACCGGCTCGCCGTCTTTCAGAGTCGCATGTCGTACGTACTGCTCCGGGTAGGGACGGATCGCCAGGTGTGAGTACTTCGCCACTTCCTGGCCGATCAGCTCGGTATCCAGGACGACGCGAGCATCCAGTGCCACAACATTGTCGGCATTTACCAGCAGGGGATTGATGTCGATCTCACTGATGTGCGGATGTTCCGCAACCAGGTACGAGAAGCGGATGATCGTCTCGATGAGCCGATCGATGTTGACCCCCGGCTTGTTGCGATACCCCTTCAGCAACTGCCAGGACTTCAAAGATTCGAGCATGCGGCGCGCCAGCCGCTCGTTGAGCGGTGGCAAGCCGAGAGCAAAGTCCTTGAATATTTCCGCGGTAACACCGCCCATGCCGACCATGATGACGCTGCCGAAGGTAGGGTCCTTCTTCGATCCGAGAATCAGCTCGATGCCATCCTTGGTGGAGATCATCGGCTGCACGCTGACCCCCTCGATACGGGCATTAGGCTGGCGCGCGCGCGCCGTTGTCACCAGCCGCTCGAAGGTGGAAGAGACCTCCTCATCGTTGCTCAGATTCAGCGCCACACCGCCAATGTCGCTCTTGTGGGTGATCTCCGGCGAGAGGATCTTCAAAACCACGGGATAGCCCATGCGGCGGGCCGCTGCAACGGCCTCTTCATCGGTGGCCGCCGGCTCCGACATCGCCACAGGGATCTCGTAGGCCTCGAGCAACGCCTTGGAGTTTGGCTCCGAGAGGATTTCGGGTCCGGCCTCGAGGATCTCGTTGCAGCGTTCGATGCGCTCCTCGCGATCACCGGAGAAGGCTACCGGAATGTCGCGCGGCGTCTCGTAGAGGACCTCCAGATTGCGAGCGTACGAGACGAGGT
>JAUWTE010000524.1 GCA_030609765.1 Acidobacteriota bacterium | reverse complement strand
GGCGGCGAGCCCAAGACGGAGAGAGTCGTCTCGCAACCGGAGCCATCTTCGCAGCGCGGTCCGCAGCACATTGGCCAGCTCTTCTGTGCCATCCTGGCAAAGGGCTGAGCCGTGCTGGGACCCGGCGTCCAGGCCGAAATCTTGCGGCTGCATCATGCCGACCGGCTCAGCCGCCGGCAGATCGCCGGCCAGCTGAACGTCAATCGGAAGACCGTGGCCCTGGTCATCGAACGTGGGCGGGTGATCACAAAGGTGCATCAGCGTTGTCCGCGCACATCCATCCTCGAGCCGCACCACGGGCTCATCGAACGGCTCTTGGAGGATGCACCGAGGAGGTCGGCTGTGAACATCCTCCTGCGCCTGCGGGGGGTGGGGTATGAAGGAGGCATCACCATCCTCAGGGACCATCTGCGCAAGATCCGGCCATCGGAACAGCCAGAGGCGTTCCTCGCGCTCGACTTTGCTCCCGGGGAGGCTGCCCAGGTCGACTGGGGAGAGTTCGGCGACGTCTTCGGAGACGGCGCCAAGGTCCATGCCTTCGTGATGGTGCTGTGCTTCTCGCGCATGCTGTATGTCGAGTTCACCCTTCGGGAGACCCTGCCGGCCCTGCTGCGTTGCTACCAGCGTGCCTTGCAGTTCTTCGGCGGCCTGTGCCGGGAGTACTGGCACGACAACATGCGAACCGTGATGGCCGAACGCGTGGGCAGGCTATGGCGTCTCACTCCGATGTTTGAAGCCTACCGTGGTTTTCACGGATTCAAAGCCATCCTGTGCGGCATAGGCAAGGGCAACGAGAAAGGGCGGGTCGAGGACGGCGTCAAGCTCGTACGCCATCAGTTTTGGCCTGGCCGCCACTTTGAAGATCTCGCCGACATCAATCGGCAGGCTTGCCAGTGGCGGGATGAGATAGCCAATCGGCGCGAGCACGCCACTACCGGGAAGGTGCCGGAGCTTGTGCTCGTCAACGAGAAGAGCGCCCTACTTCCCCTGCGCCCCGATCCCTACGATACCGACGACGTGTTCTCGACCACTGTGTCGCCGTTCTTCCGGGTCCGCTTCGACAAGAATCACTACTCGGTGCCCTGGACTCTGTGTGGCAAGCCGGTCACCGTGCGTGGCGATGATGAACAGGTCCGCGTGTGCTACGGCGAGAAAGTGGTCACCACACACCAGCGGTGTTTCCTGAAGGGACAGGTCATCTCCAAGGACGTGCACGGACAGGGGCTTCGCGAGCACAAGGGCGCGGCCTCCCGTACCTGGCAAGTGGCGGCCGTGGCAAGCTGGGGCCCGTCCTGCCGTCGATACCTGGAAATCATTCAGGTTGGCCAGCGTTCCCTGCGCTCAGAGATCCGCGAACTGCTCTGTCTGGCCACGGTCTACGGACATCAACAGGTTGAGGAGACCATCGGTTGTCTTCTTGCCCGGGGTAACGTGGGCGTCAGCCATGTCGAACGTGCCCTGCGTCTCAGCGATGCACAGCCCAAGGCGCCACCGCCACTGCAGCTGACGCAAGAACACTTGAACTTCGTCCCGCCGGCGCCGGACCTCAGAAGCTACGACAGTCTCCTTATCAACGCCCGAAACGAGCCCGATGAGGACGATGAGCAATGACTGACCCACCGTTTGCCGATGTCGTAGAGACGCTCAAGCAGCTTCGCCTTCCCGCCTTCATCGAGGCCCTCGAACACCTCTACGAGGAAGACCCCGAGCGCGCCGTCACCATCGCCGCGGAGCTGGGGAAAATGGCCGAGCACGAGCTTGCACGCCGCACTGCCACCAGCATCGAACGTCGAATCAAGGGCGCTCAGTTCGTGCGCATGCAAACCGTCGATGCCTTCGATTTCAGCTATAGCCCATCCACCCGCAAGATCCGCAATCGCTACTTGCAGATGATCCACGCTGACCACGTCACACAGGATGTCGGCGCAATCTTCGTCGGCAACTCAGGACTCGGCAAGACTCATCTCGCCCGGGCTCTCGGCTACGCCGCATGCCAGCGGCAGCACCGGGTCCTATTCCTCCCATGCTCCACTCTCCTCAACCGTTTGATTACTGCCGAGGCCACCAAGGATCTCGGCCGCGAGATCAAGAAGCTGGAGTCCCCGTCTCTGCTCATTATCGATGAGGTGGCCTACATGACCATGAGCCACGACGAAGCCAACCTGTTCTACCAGGTCGTTTCCCGACGGCATGACAACTGCCGACCAACTGTGGCCACGACCAACGCGCCTTTCAGCGAGTGGAATCAGGTCTTCCATGGCGACGCGTCCGCTCACGCCATCATCGATCGCCTCACCGAAAGAGCTGAGATCTTCTACCTGGAAGGAAAAAGCTATCGCGAAACCCATCGCAGAGGGATCGAAAAGCCGGCCGACAGCGACGCCCGCTGACCCTCAGTCAGCGTTACAGGATCCGCCGAACCCTCACACCCCACGGGCGTCAACATCCACTTCGGAAACGGCATGCAAGCACCCCGGCTACAACTGCACCCGTGCTCCATCGTCGCTCTGACCTGCCGTCGCTCCATGGCGAAGCTCTACCTGTTCCTCACGATCCCTAAATGGGCCACCGCAGTGGACCATCTAATACCGGTGGTTTTGGACCGGTTTCTTCCCGCTGTTTCCATATTCCTTCTACCCTCTACACTAATTTAACGGTAGCTCCGTG
>JAUWTE010000172.1 GCA_030609765.1 Acidobacteriota bacterium | reverse complement strand
TTCTGGAGGCGCCGGTGACGATCGACGTTCAGGGGGTCGAGAGCTACACCATGCTCTGCACGCCGGATGACAACCTCGCGCTGGCGACAGGCTTCCTGCACTCCGAGGGGATAGTCGACAGCCTCGATGAGGTCGCCAGTCTCGAGCCCTGCCGGGATGATCCCGAGATAGTAAGGGTGAGGCTGAAGGATCCGGTTCCGCGCATCGATGACGCGGGGCGCAATCTGTTGATCGTCTCCTCCTGCGGCCTGTGCGGCGTCGAAGGGCTGGATGCGCGCCTCGAGGCTCTCCCGACCGTCGGGGACTCCCTGCGCGTTGAAAGCCCCGTTCTCAGGGAGGCGGGAGAGAGGCTGCGCAGGTGTCAGCCGCTGTTCGAGGCCTGTGGCGGCACCCATGCCGCCGGCATTTTCGACGCCGATGGAGAGTTGGTAGCCCATGCCGAGGATACCGGCCGCCACAACGCCCTGGACAAGGCGATCGGCCGCTGCCTCCGTTCAGGCCGCTCGCCGGCCGGCTGCGGCGTGGTGCTCTCCGGGCGGGTGAGCCTGGAGATGGTCACCAAGTGCGTTCGCGCCGACATCGAGCTGATCTCCGCCATCTCCGCGCCGACCTCGCTGGCGGTCGAGATAGCCGAGCGCTGCGGCGTTACGCTCTGCGCCTTCGTGCGAGAGACTCGCGCGACGGTGTTTACTCACCCACGGAGAGTAAAGGCCTAGATAGCACCTTTGCGCTTCAATTCCTCTATCCGTTCCGAGGAGCAACCCAGCACCGACGACAGGATCTCGTCGGTATGCTCGCCGAGCAGCGGCGGAGGCAAGGTAACCTGCCCGGGCGTGGCCGAGTACTTGACCGGAATGCCGGTGAGACGGAGCGTGCCTATGGTCGGATGCTCCACCTCGGCGACCATGTCGCGATGCGCGATCTGCGGATCGCTGAACAGTGCTTCCATGTTGTTGACCGGGCCGCAGGGAATCGCCGCCTCGACCAGGATCTCCATCCATTCGTCACAGCTCTTCGTTGCCAAAACCTCCGCCACCAGCGGCAGCAGAGTCTCGCGGTTCTCCACCCGCTTCGGGTTGGACTCGAAGCGGGGATCGTCCCGCCACTCCTCCCGTCCAACCACCCTGCAGAAGCTCCCCCAGATCTTCTGGCTGGCGACCGCGATGGCGATCGGCCTGTCCTTGGCGGAGAAGACCTGATAGGGAACTATCGATTCGTGAGCGGTGCCCCAGCGGGTCGCCTCGACTCCCGCCACCAGCCAGTTGCTGGCGATGTTGGCCAGCCCCGACGCCTGGATATCGAGCAGACTGCAGTCGATGTATTGCCCCTCGCCCGACTTTCCCCTCCAGAGCAGGGCCGCCATGATCGCACCCGATGTATGAACGCCGGTCAGGACGTCGGTGATCGCCACGCCGACCTTGCAGGGATTGCCATCCCTCTCGCCGGTAATCCACATCAGCCCGCCGACGGCGGACAGAACCATGTCGTAGCCCGGCCGATCACGGTAGGGGCCATCCTGGCCATATGCGGTTATGGAGCAGTAGATCAAGCGCGGATTGATCTCGCGCAGGCTCTCGTAATCGAGCCCGAAACGTTTCATGAGGCCGGGCGTGAAGTTCTCCAGGATGACATCGGATTCCGCGGCGAGCTTTCGCACAAGCTCCTGGCCCTCCGGCGCCTTCAGGTTGACGGTGATCGATTTCTTGTTGCGGTTGCAGCAGAGGTAGTAGGCGCTCTCCCCTCCGGAGAAAGGGGGACCCCAGGTTCGCGTGTCGTCGCCACTCCCCGGCCGCTCCACCTTGATAATCTCCGCGCCGAGATCGCCGAGCATCATGGTGCAGAACGGGCCGGCGAGTATGCGGGAAAGATCGAGGACGCGCACTCCTTCGAGCGCCCTGCCTGTCTGGAACGGACCGCTCATCAGGCTCTCCATTCTCGTCATCGACAGTGACGCGCCGCAGAATATCACGGACCGCACTGTCTGGTATTATCGTCCGCAGAGGGAGGAAGGAGGAGGGCATGCTTCCCGCTGTCGCCATCGTCGGCCATTCCAATTCTGGCAAGACGACTCTCATGGAGCATCTCATCCGTGAGCTGAAGAAGCGCGGCCGCCGCCTGGCCGCCGTCAAGCATGCGCATATGGGGTTCGATCTCGACCGGCCGGGTAAGGACAGCTATCGCTTCGGTGAGGCCGGCTGCGAGTCGATTGCGCTACTCGGAGCGCGACGATCGGCGCTCATGCGCACGCATGAAGTGGGCTACGCCTTCGACGATCTGCTGAATCTCGCGGGCAGTGAGGCCGACATCGTGCTGATCGAGGGCCTGAGCGGCGGACCCTACCCCAAGATCGAGGTTCACCGTGACGATCTTGGCCTTGGGCTGCGCTGCAAACCTGAGGATTTGCTGGCGGTGGTGACGGATCGAGCGCTCGATATCGGCTGCAAACAGTTCTCCCTGCAAGAGATCGGCGCAATAGCCGACCTTGTTGAAAGGAGCGTCTCGGAAGGCGAACCGAGAAAACGTCGAACCCCGGTAGGCGATACAATTTGACTCACGTCCTGAAGCGCAGTCGATGAAGGAGTCACTCATGGTTGCACCCACCCAGCAACAGATCGAAGAGGATGTCTGGATTCCCACCAGCTGCGGTCAGTGCTACTGCATGTGCGGCATCAAGGCCCGCAGGCAGAACGGCATCATCACGGAGATCGCCGGCAATCCCGATGCGCCGACTGGACGCGGATCGATCTGCATCAAGGGGCTGGCCTCCCCGCATCTTCTTTACGATCCCTACCGGGTCAATTACCCGCTGAAGAGGACCAACCCGGAGAAAGGGCTCAACGTCGATCCGAAGTTCGTACGCATTAGCTGGGAAGAGGCGCTTGACACCATCGACGAGAAACTGAGGGAATGCCAGGAGCGGGATTCCCGGGGCCTGTTCTTTCAGGCGACGACCACCCAGGCTTCCGAGATCCGGTTCGGTGTCATCGGCTTCATGAAGGCCTTCGGCACGCCCAACTACTGGGTTTCCGGCGGCGGCCTGCACTGCGGCAACGGCGCCCACTTCATGAACGGCATCATGCATGTCGCCTGGTCGATCATTCCCGATTTCGCCCATTGCAGCTACGCCCTGAACTTCGGCTGCTCCAAGGGGCACGGCGCCGGCCACGTTGCCGTACAGAATGCCACGCAGGTTGCCGACGCCCGCTACCGCGGATTCAAGAACGTCGTCTTCGATCCCTTTCAGTCCGCTCAGGCGAGCAAGGCGCATGAATGGGTGCCGATAAGAGTCGGCACCGACGGCGCGGTCGCGCTCGGCATCGTCAACTCACTGCTCAACGAGCATGGCATCTACGACGCCGAGTACCTGATGTACAAGAGCAACGCGCCATATCTGATCCGGCCGGACGACGGCCACTACATGCGGGATACCGAGACCAACAAGCCGCTGGTCTGGGACGATGTCGACCAATGTCCCAGGGTGCACAACGATCCGCTGGTGACCCGCGTCGAGTACGAGGACTCGGCGCACGAGGTCGCCCTGACCGGCACCTTCAAGGTCAACGGCATGGAATGCCGCCCCTCCTTCGAGCTGCTGAAGGAACATGTCAAGAAGTACACGCCGGAGTATGTCGACAAGATCAGCTGGGTGCCGGCGAAATCGATCAGCCGCATCGCCCGGGAATTCGGCGAGGCGGCAGAGATCGGCTCCACGGTGACGATCGAGACCTCCAAGGGGCCGAAGCGGATACCGAAGCGGCCGGCGGCGACTCACTTCTTCCGCGGTGCACAGGGCCACACCAACTCCGGCTGGACCTGCCTCTCGATAGACATGATCAACCATATCGTCGGATCGGGGGACACCTGGGGCGGCGCCATGGGGCTCGGCGCGGCGGTCGGCCAAGGCTACGAGCCGACCGGCAAGCCCTACCAGATCCCCTACCCCTGTCCCGACGGCCTGCTGGTCGCCAAGACCTGGGTTTACGACCACAAGCCCTATCCTTTGCGGGATCCGAAACCGCCGACGCGGCTGGACTTGCACGACATGTTCCCGACCTCGATCTACAACGCATTCACAATTACCGATCCTCGCTGGTTCGAGCTCCTAGATCGTTTCGAGATCCCCTACCGCCCCGACGTCATGGCCAACTTCGGCTCCAACTCGGTCATGACCATGGGCAACGCCACGACTGTGACGGAGAACTTCCTCAAGAAGTTCAAGTTCGTCTTCTCCTTTCAGCTCTTCATCACGGAGTTCGAGGAGGCGGTAGCCGATATCGTCCTCCCCGACGCCTGCTTCCTGGAGCGCTACACCCCGGCGGTCAGCTTCCCCTCGACCTTCTCCCATCCCCAGGGCGAAGACGACTGGGGCTGGACAATCCGGCAGCCGGTGGTCGAGCCGATGTTCGAGCGCCGCGATTTCAACGTCGTCATGCTCGACATCTGCAAGCGGCTCGGCATTTCCGGCAAGTTCTACAAGGGGCTGAACGACACCATCCCGGTCCGCTACGGCGGGGAAATGGATCCCAAATACAAGCTGAAGGAGGACGGCTCCGAGGAGTACAGCTGGGAGGAGGTCACCGACCGGCTGCTCAAGGACCGTTTCGGCGAAGAGCATGGACTGGAGCATGTCCGTAAGACCGGGGTCTTCACCTGGCCCAAGAAGAAAGAGGATGTCTATTGGAAGTGGTTCAACCCTTCACGGATCCCGGTCTACTTCGAGTACTTCATCGACGCCGGCGAGAAGATGACCAAGATGTGGGACAGGTATGGTGGAAACGACTTCTTCGAGTTCGACTGGTCCCGATTCAAGGCGCTGGCCGACTACTACCCCTGCCCTACCCATACGGAGAAAAATCCCGAATACGACATGCACACCTTCTACTGGCGCACGGTCGTGCACTGCAACTCCATGACGCAACAGAATCCCTACCTCGATGAATGCGCCCAGGAGGACCCCAACATCTATGGCGTCCAGATGCATGAGGGGACGGCAAAGGAGAAGGGCATCTCCGACGGAGACTGGATCTGGCTGGAGAATCCCGAAGGCCACCGCGTCAAGGGCTGGGTCTCGCTGTCAGAAGGAATCGAGCCCCACCACCTGGCCATCTCGGCGATAGCCGGCCACTGGGGCAAGTACATGCCGGTCGCCAAGGGAAAGGGAGTCTTCTTCAACGACCTGGTGGAGATGGACCTGGAGCACACCGACCCGCTGACCTTCAACCAGGACATCTGCGTCCGAGTCAAAGTCTACAAAGTGGACCCGGAGGAGGTGTGACGTGCCGCGCTACGGAATGGTGATCGACCTCAAACGGTGCTACGGCTGCTATGCCTGCGTCATGGCCTGCAAGGTGAAGAACCACACCCCGCCCGGCGTCTTCTGGTCGCGGATCCTCAAGGGAGAGCGGGGGAGCTTCCCCAACACAGTCCGTCAGGCGCTCCCGGTGCTCTGCATGCATTGTGAAAATCCCTCCTGCCTGGAGGTCTGCCCCACCGGCGCGACGCAGAAGCTAGACAACGGCATAGTAATTGTCGACAAGGACAAATGCATGGGCTGCGGTGCCTGCATCATGGCCTGCCCCTACGGCGCCCGCTATTCGGTCGATAAGTGGGAGAGCTACTTCCCGGAGGGGCTGCAGCTATCGCCCTACGAGGAGTTCGCCAAACAGGCATGGGAAACGAAGTATGGGGTCGGCGTGGCGACCAAGTGCGACTTCTGCCGCGACCGGCTGGAAGAGGATACGGAGCCGGCCTGCGTCGAGGCCTGTCCCGCCAACGCGAGGACGTTCGGCGATCTGGACGATCCCGAGAGCGAGGTGTCGATTCTCATCCGGCGCCACCGCGGTACGGTGCTGAATCCGGAGCTGGGCAACGAGCCCAAGGTCTACTACCTCGAGCCCAGGTAGGTTGAAGAAAGCGGAGGAATCATGGATCCGAAGGTAAACGGTCAGATTCAGACGGAGTGGCGTTGGTTGATCGCGATCTACCTCTTCCTCGGAGGTGTAGGCGGCGGCGCCTACAGCATCGCCGCCATCAACAGCTTCCTCGGTGAGGCACTCGAACCGTCGACGATCATCGGCCTCTGGATCAGCTTTCCGGCTCTGATCGTCGGCAGCCTCTGCCTGCTTGCGGACCTCGGCCAGCCGACGAAGGCGGTGCTGGCCGGTATGAAGCCGGGGACTTCATGGATCGCGCGCGGCTTCTGGATCATCAGCATCTTCATGATCGTCGCCATGGTCCATACCTGGCTGGCGCTGTTCGGTAATGCCGGTGAGGGCCTGCTGAAGATCATCGCCGTCATCGGAATTATCTTCGCCGTTTCGACCATGGCCTACACCGGAATTCTGCTCTCAACATCGAAGGGAATCAGCTTCTGGCGCTCGGGGGCGGTGCCGGTCCTCTTCGTCATCTCCGCCACCATCACAGGACACTTCGCGATCATGCTCGGGCTGGTGCTTTTCAATCCTACCGGAGGTTTGGAGGCATTGCGGCCGATGGCGGCCGAAGCGGCCGTGCTGGTCGTCTTCGAGGTCCTGGCGATCGCTTTCTTCCTGCACTCGGCCTGGAAGCATCCCGACCCGAGGGAGTCCGTCGAGCGCCTGCTTTCCAACACGACTTTCATCGTCGGCTACGTGCTGGGCGGATTGGTGGCGCCGCTGGTTCTCATGCTGCTGCTCTATCGCCAGATGGCGGGCGCATCCGCTGAAACCATCCTCGCGGTATCCGCGCTGGGCGCGGCGCTTGGCCTGATCGGCGGCCTGATCCT
>JAUWTE010000135.1 GCA_030609765.1 Acidobacteriota bacterium | reverse complement strand
TAGAGCAAGGTGTAGTCTGGCCAGTGGCCCAGTCTTTCGGGAGGCTTCATGTCGCCCCCAGGATCTCGGTGACGGCGGTGGAAAGTTGCCGCCACTCGTTGCGGTGCGCGGCGAGGGCCTTGGCTCCTGCCTTGGTGAGGCGGTAGTAGCGGCGGCGGCGGCCGTCTTGACGGCGTTCGACGGAGACGACAAACCCCTTCTTCTCCTGTGAGTGAAGAGCCGGGTAGAGGCTGCCTTCCTTGAAATCGAGGACGCCGCGCGAGGATTCCTTGATTTCCTGGGCAATGGCGTACCCGTGCCTCTCGCCGGCACTGAGAACCTGGAGGATCAAGACGGGAAGTGTCCCCTTGAGGTTCATCGGCTCGCCTACCTGTTGAGATACATCGGAATCCGATGCAACGATGCATTGGATTCCGATGTATGTCAATGGCGAACCTGTTATCGACCGTCGAGAGACAGGAGCCCAGAAGTATCTCAGCCTTGCGCGGGCTGCTCTCTCCCTAGTTCGGAGAGATGCGGGAACTAGCGAATGGGCCGTGGATGGGCCTGTCGCCCAGCAGAGGCACTAGGTCAGCGCGGCGTAGAAGCCGTAGCGACCAGTTGAGCGTGAAGTGTGAGGGTCGGGCGGGGTGGTCGCCGTAGCGGACACTTGAGCGCGAAGGCTACGGAGTCCCGGGCTGGCTGCGAACCACGTGCGCGAACTGTCCGCCTAGGTGACTACCCCGACCGACCCGCGATGACCGCGCACACCGCCCGCAGAAGTGCTTACCCCGCGCAGAGTCTCAAACGAACTCGATGATCGCCATATCGGCGCGATCACCGGCGCGAGAGCCCAGCTTCGTGATCCGCGTGTAGCCTCCATGCCGCTCGCCATAGCGTGGTGCCAGCTCACTGAAGAGCTTGCGCACGACCACGGGGTCACGGACCCAGCGGGCCGCCCTTCGACGGGCGTGGAGCGTGTCCTTCTTGCCGAGCGTGATCATGCGCTCGGCCACAGGCCGCACCGCCTTTGCCTTGGCCAGCGTGGTCCGTATTTTCTCGTGACGCAACAGATCGGTCGTCATGTTGCGCAGCATGGCATCACGGTGTGACGCCGTCCGACCGAGCTTGGCGACTTTTCTCCTGTGCCGCATTCTCTGACGCTCCGCTACTCCGTCGCCGCCGCAACTGCGGGCGGCAAATCGGAAAGGTCCATGCCGAGGGTTAGCCCCATCTCCGCCAAGACTTCCTTGATCTCCTGCAACGACTTCTTGCCGAAGTTCTTGGTCTTGAGCATCTCGGACTCGGTCTTCTGTACGAGATCTCGGATAGTGCGAATATCGGCGTTCTTCAAGCAATTGTAGGAACGCACCGAGAGCTCGAGCTCGTCTACGGAGCGGCTCAGGCTCTCGTGAAAAGCGGCGAGATCTTCATCGGGCTCTTCCTCCACAACATCCGGCTCTTCCTCGAAATCAACGAAGATCGCCAGATGGTCGCGGAGGAGCTTCGCCGCTAGCGCTACGGCCCGATCGGGGGCCACTGTGCCATTCGTCCAGGCTTCGATGGTCAGGCGCTCGTAGTTCGTGGCCCTCCCCAGGCGTGCGCGACCGATATCGTAGTTGACCTTGCGCACCGGTGAGTGCACGGAATCGATGGGGATCCAGCCGACTCCCATCTCTTCTTCCACGTTTCGATCGGCCGACACATAGCCGCGTCCCCTGCGCAAACGCAACTCCATCGTGAAGGTGCCACCCTTGGCCACGGTACAAATGTGGGCATCGGGAGCCAGGCAGGTGAAATCGGGATCTTCCTCGATATCGGCCGCCGTGATGTCCCGCGGGCCTTTCACCTTCAGAGTGAGGGTTTTCGGTTTGTCGACGTTCAGCTTGAAGGGGATGCTCTTGAGGTTGAGGATCAAGTCCGTCGTGTCCTCTACAACCTCGGGTAGAGAGCTGAACTCGTGCAAAATCCCGTCGATCTTGATCGCGGTGATAGCCGCGCCTTCAATCGACGAGAGCAGCACGCGACGCATCGCGTGACCGACAGTGACTGCGAAGCCCCTCTCGAAGGGCTGCGCATGGAACTTGCCGTAGCGGTCCGTCAGCGAATCGAGGTCCACCTCCAGTCGCTTGGGTCGCTGAAAGCCAGTCCAAAGCATGCTCTCTATGCCTCCTGAACTCCCCACTCGTCGGGGGAGAAACCGTATCTCTACTTCGAGTACAGCTCGACGATGAGCTGCTCTTGAATCTGGATGTCAATATCCTCGCGCCGGGGTAGCTGCGCCACCGTTCCCTGTGCAGCATCGTGGTCAACCTGAAGCCATCCCACGATATGGCCAGCCTTGGCGTTCTCGATGGCTAGCTGGATTTCCGGCATCTTGCGCGACGCCTCTGCGACCGAAATCACATCCCCCTGCTTCGTCTGATACGAGGGGATGTCGACCCGACCGCCATTGACTTCCAGGTGACCGTGCCGAACGAGTTGGCGAGCATGGGCGCGCGACAGCGCCAGCCCCATGCGGTAGACGACGTTGTCGAGCCTGCGCTCGAGCATCATCAGGAGTGCCTCACCCGTGATGCCTCGGAGGCGAGCCGCCTCTGCAAAGTAGCGCCGGAACTGGCGCTCCAAGACGCCATAGATCCTCTTGACCCGCTGCTTTTCACGCAACTGGACTTGGTAGTCCGATGGCCTGCGACCACGCCGTCGGCCATGCTCTCCGGGAGGATAGTTGCGGCGCTCGATTGCACACTTGTCGGACATACACCGGTTGCCCTTCAGGAAGAGCTTCATACTCTCCCTGCGGCAAAGCTTGCAAACCGGACCACTGTATCGAGCCACTGCTGATTCCTCCTATGAACCTAGGATTAAACTCGGCGTCGCTTAGGTGCCCGACAGCCGTTATGTGGTATCGGGGTCACATCTTTGATCGAAGTCACATCCAGCCCCGCGGACTGCAGTGCTCGGATGGCTGACTCACGACCCGAACCCGGGCCCTTGACGCGGATCTTGACCCTCTTCATGCCATGATCCCTGGCCTGATGCGCCGCCTCCTGAGATGCGACCTGGGCGGCGAAGGGCGTACCCTTTCGCGATCCCTTGAAGCCACGGGAGCCCGCACTGGACCAGGCGATCGTGTTCCCATCCTCATCAGCGATGGTGATGATCGTATTGTTGAACGTCGCCTGAATGTGAGCGATTCCGCTCGGGACGTTCTTCTTGACTTTTTTCTTAGACTTCCGCTTCTTCATCCGGAGATCCTCGGTGCACTTCTACAGTCGGATGGAAAACTAGTGCCGAACCACGCCCTTCTTCTTGACGGCAAGCCGACGTGGACCCTTGCGGGTGCGCGCGTTGGTGTGCGTGCGCTGCCCACGAACCGGCAGGTTGCGACGATGCCGCAAACCGCGATAAGAGCCAATTTCGATCAGCCGTTTGACATTCATCTGCACCATCTTGCGGAGGTCGCCCTCCACCCCACCCTGCCGGTCAATAACCTGGCGGATGCGGCTGACCTCCTGCTCGGTCAGATCACGAACCCGGCTGGCTGGCTCAACCTTCGCGCTTGCCAGAATACTAGTGGACCGCGTCCTCCCGATGCCGTAGATATCCGTCAGGGCAATTTCGATACATTTGTCCAGACGCAGATCAACCCCGGCAATGCGAGCCATTCTTGCTCTCCTCCTGTACGGAGATTCTTACGTTGAATCCAGTTTCCCCGGCTGGCTAACCTTGACGCTGCTTGTGCTTAGGGTTCTCACAGATCACGTAAAGCCGCCCCTTGCGACGGACGATCTGGCACTTGTCACACATGCGCCGCACTGATGCACGAACTTTCACTGCTAGCCACCTATTCGGGGGGGTCTGGGAAAACCCAGACAGGGAACCATAATCCTAACAGGGTCGGCCTCTCTTGGACAGCCCAACCCCCCGCGTTTACTTGTATCTGTAGACGATTCGACCACGGCTGAGATCATATGGAGACAACTCCACGAGAACTTCGTCTCCGGGAAGGATGCGGATGAAGTACTTCCGCATCTTGCCGGAGATGTGAGCCAATACTTTGTGCCCATTGTCCAGCTCAATCCGGAACATCGCGTTCGGGAGAGTCTCCGTGACCTTCGCTCGTACCTGAATTGCCTCTTCTTTTTCCGACATTCTCAAACGCCCTGACTCATGACAACGACCCGGAGGCTCCAACTGCTCGCCTCGCGTCGTCTGCGACCACGGTCGCGCCACGCCGTGCCGCGGGAGCACTGAGGACCCAGGGGCCCTCATCCGTTACCGCGACACTGTGCTCGAAGTGCGCCGAAGGGCGACGGTCCTTGGCCACCGCTGTCCAGCGATCTTCCAGAATTTCTACTTCATAGTCCCCCATATTGACCATCGGCTCGATGGCAAGGACCATCCCTGTCCGCAAACGTGTACCCACGCCGGGACTGCCGAAGTTGGGGATTTGCAGATCTTCGTGGAGCTCTCTGCCGATTCCGTGACCGACAAACTCGCGCACGATGGAGAACCCAGCCTGCTCCACATGGCTCTGCACTGCGTGCGAGATGTCCCCTACCCGGTTGCCAACCCGGCATTGTTCGATGGCGCGCTGCAACGATTCTTCGGTGACGCGCAACAAGCGAGCCACCTCCGGCTCGACAGGAGGCACGGCAACCGTCCTCGCCGAGTCACCATAGAAGCCCTCCAGGAGCACCCCGAGGTCCATGCTGACGACATCTCCAGGGGCAATATGCCGCTTGTTGGAGGGGATGCCATGAACAATCTCTTCGTTGAGCGACGTACAGAGGCTCGCGGGAAAACCGCGGTACCCCTTGAATGCCGGCTTCCCGCCCATCTCTCGTACCCGAGCCTCGGCATAACGATCAAGGTCTCCCGTGGTTACTCCCGGTTGAACCTTGTCGACGAGCTCCGTCAGCACGCGGGCAACCACCTGGTTGGCACGATGCATGACCTCGAGCTCGGCTTGAGACTTGCAGACGATCATGAGCTCATCGCCTCAGCCATCACGGCGTCAACACGCGAAAAAATCTCTTCGACCGTGCCCGAACCCTCGATCTCTGCCAGCACGCCGCGCTGGCGGTAGTAGTCCACCAGGGGTTCCGTCATCCGTCGGTAGACGGAGAGGCGCTCCCGCACTACATCTTCTTTATCGTCCGCACGCTGGATCAGATCACCGCCACACTGGTCGCAAACGCCCTCGGTTGTCGGCGGCTGGAAGGTGAGGTGGAAATTGGAGCCGCACCCCGGACAGCTGCGGCGCCCCGAAATACGGCGCACAACCTCGCCCTCCGGCACGTCGAGCATGATCACGAGTCCGACCGAGCCCATGTCGATACGAGCCAGGAGAGGATCCAGTGTCTGAGCTTGAGGGGCGGTTCGAGGGTAGCCATCCAGGACTACGCCGTCGGAACAGTCCGGCTGGCCGAGCCGGTCCTCGACGACCGCCGCCATGGTCTCGTCGTCGACCAGATCGCCGGACTCCATGATCGACTTGACCTTGGCGCCAAGCGCGGAGCCGGCAGCGACCGCCTCTCGCAACATGTCTCCGGTCGAGACCATAGGCAGCCCGTACTTCTCCGACACTCTTAGGGCCTGCGTTCCTTTACCTGCTCCCGGAGGCCCCAAGAAAACGACAATCATCACGAATATCGCCTGGCCTTGATCCTGCCACCCTTAAGGAACCCTTCATAGTGACGCATGATCAACTGGCTCTCGACTTGACGCACGGTATCCATGGCAACCCCGACGAGAATCAGCAACGAGGTTCCACCGAAGAAGAACTGCACGCCGAGACCTTCAGTGACCCACAAGGGAAGTGCGCTATCCAGCCACGGTCCGATGAACGGAATGGGCGCGACGCGGAATCCAGAAATGAGAAACTGCGGCAGCAACGAGACCATCGCGAGATAGATGGCCCCGATGAACGTGAGCCGGGTCAGAATTCCATCGATGTAGTCAGCCGTACGCCGGCCTGGTCTGATCCCCGGGATGAACCCACCGTACTTCCGCATGTTGTCAGCAACGTCGACCGGGTTAAAAATGATCGCCGTGTAGAAGTAGCAGAAGAAGATGATGGCGATAACGTAGAGCAGGTTGTAGAGCGGGTGTCCCCAGCCCAAAGCGTTGGACACTGCCTCTGCCCACGGATGATCGATGAACTGCGTGATCGTCTGCGGGAACATGATGATCGACGAAGCGAAGATCACCGGAATAACGCCTGCCGTGTTCACGCGCATGGGCAGATGAGTGCTCTGACCACCGTACATACGACGCCCGACCACTCGCTTGGCGTATTGCACCGGGATTCTTCGTTGAGCGCTTTCCATCAGCACGACGAAGGCCGTCACCCCCACCATGATCACGGCCAGCAGCAGCAGCGTGAGGATGTTCATTGCGCCGACCTCGAGCTGCTGGTAGGTCGCGATGAGGCCGCCCGGCAGCCCAACTGCGATGCCGGCGAAGATCAGCAGGGAGATACCGTTACCGATGCCGCGCTCGGTGATCTGCTCGCCGAGCCACATCAGGAAGGCCGTGCCGGTGGTCAGCGTCAGCATCGTCATTAACCGGAACCTCCATCCCGGCTCCGCAACGAACAACTGTCCCGAGGGGCTGGTCGTGCCCTCGAGCACCATGCTGATGCTGAACGACTGGATCATCGAAAGAGCGATGGTGCCATAGCGTGTATATCGAGTGATCGTCTTGCGCCCTAGATCCCCCTCCTTCTGGAGGCGCTCCAGATAGGGCCACACCACTGTCAGGAGCTGCAGGATAATCGAAGCAGAAATGTACGGCATGATTCCCAGGGCGAAAACCGTCATCTGGCTCAGTGCGCCACCGGAAAACAGGTTCACGAGGCCGAAGAAGCTACCCTGGAGCGCTTCGAAAAACTCCAGAACAGCCGCTGAGTTGACGCCCGGTGTCGGTATGTTGGCACCGACCCTGAAAACCGCCAGCAGACCGAATGTGTACATGATGCGCTTGCGCAACTCCGGAATCGCGAAGATGTTGCGTATGGCCTCGATCACTCGATTACCTCGGCGGTGCCACCGGCAGCCTGAATCTTCTCGATCGCAGTTCTGGAAAAGCGGTGCGCGCGGATCGTCAACGCCACCTCGAGATCCCCACGACCGAGGATCACGATGCCATGGAAGCGTCCCTTGACCATGCCTGCTTCCTTCAGAACCGCCGGATCAACCGTGCTGCCCGCGCTGAAGCGCGCGAGCTGCTCGAGGTTGATCTCGGCCCAGTGCTTGCGGAACGGATAATTCGAGAAACCGCGCTTCGGGATGCGCCGGATGAGCGGCATCTGCCCGCCCTCGAACCCGGGCTTGCGGCGAAAGCCGGAACGCGACTTTGCGCCCTTGTGGCCGCGCCCGCTTGTCTTGCCCTGGCCTGATCCACGACCCCGTCCGACACGCTTTCGCTCTTTCCGGACACCTGGCCTCTGTCTGACGTCATGGAGCTTCATGACGAGCCTCCGCTGGCCTTCGAAGCCTTCTTCGCAGTTTTCTTCGTGGTCTTCTTGGCAGTTTTCTTAGCCGTCTTCTTGGCTGTTTTCTTGGCGGCCGTCGTCTTCTTGGCTGCCTTCTTCGTGGTCTTTTTCACGGCCTTTTCGGCTGTCTCTTCGGCAACCGGCGGGGTTGCCTCGACGGCCTTGTCAGCATCTGTCGCCGCGGCCTTCTTCTCCGTCGCCTTCGGTTTTTCTCCACCGAGAACCTCTACGGCGACGAGATGATTCACCGCACG
>JAUWTE010000191.1 GCA_030609765.1 Acidobacteriota bacterium | reverse complement strand
TGCCGCCCAGCGCGTCGTGGCCGGCGACCGGACAGACCTGGAGCGTCTGTGGCACCATGGCCTGCGGGGTATGCCATGCCCGCCCCGCGGGCCCACCACCATACCTCGGAGAACCCCTCGCCGTGGTCGCGGGTGGACTGCGTCCCGTCAGGGTCCCTGATGCCCAGATGGATGGCGCAGGGCTCGCCCGAACGATCAGATACGCTCGGGTCGAGCGTGGAGGAACTCCGGAAGGGCCACTTCTGCGCCAATTGAGCAACACGCTCATTTGCCGCAACCACGGAACCGTGGATAGGTCTTCCTGTCCGCAAAGCTCGTCGGGCCCAGACCTCGGCCGCGGAGCTGGCCCGGTCGGACGGGTACAACCACACTGCCATCTCGATCGGCTACCCGCTCTTCACGCTCGACGCGCTCTGGACCCACCAGGCCTGGGGCAGTTTCTGGAGCTGGGATCCGAAGGAGGTCGGCTCCTGGATCATCTGGCTCTTCTGCACCGTCTACCTGCACGCCCGCTACCGGCGCAACTGGCGCGGGCGGCGGTCCTGGCGATCGTGGGATTCGTGATGGTGATGTTCTCCTTCGTGGGGAACCTGTTCCTGGGTGGAGAGCATGCGCACGGATGATCTCCCGCGGGCCGATCCTGGTGATCGGCTTCCCCTGGGTGATGGCGGGTGCGGTCTACCCTGGGCCAAGTGCTTTCCTACCTGAGGACGACCGTGCGCTGAGATAGGATCGTGTTCCGCAGCTCAAGTCGGCCGAAGTAGATTCCCGCGTCCACTTGCACGCCCCGGTCATCCCGTCCATCCCAGACTACCGATCCGGCCCCCGGGGCCGCCACCTCCGACAGGAGCACCCGCACCCGACGCCCCGCGGCATCGTAGATCCCAAGTCGCACGCGGTCCGGCCGATTCACCCGGTAGATCAAGCGGACGCTCTGCGTGGAAGGATTCGGAGTGACCGACAGCCACGGCGCCTCGTCCCCATCGTTCTGGTCATCCACCGAGGATCCCGACTCTCCGATGAAGGCCACGCGCACGTTGTCGATCAAGGGAGATCCATGGGAATCGCCGGGTATCAGGCAGGAGTCGGGGGGAACCAGGTCCTCGCACCAGCAGTAGACCTCGATGGCAATCTGCAGCGAGTCACAATCGGCCGCGTCATACAACCGCTTCGCCACGGAGCGACACGAGTCCAGGCCGGCCATCTGGAAGCTGCCGGACAGGAAGGGTCCCCAGTGCGGTTCCGGGTTCTGGGGTGTCGTGTAGGGGTAGACGCGGCGCGCGATGCGGTAGTAAACACCACTGCCATCCCACCAGCCAGTCACATGGACGAATTCATTGAAGAACACGTACGTTTCTGGCCAGGTCTCAGGATCGTAGCCCACGCGGGGGATCTTCCCTGAAATCGCCCATTCGCCGTGTCCCGGGGGATGACCGGGGATGTTGTAGGGACTGCCTTCTTCATCGATGAGTTCGAGGGCGTTGCCCGCCAGCCGGCAGTCTCCCTGCGGCCCGATCTGGGTGAACCAGTCGAGGTAGGTTTCCTCCGCAACGATCCCCATGTGGCGGCCCACGGGTTCTCGTCTGGCGAAGGTCCAGCCCTGGGGGCCGCTCTCGAAATCGTACTCCGCCAGCGTCGTGCCGGTATCGATGGTGATGTCGTCGGCGGCAAAGGCGCCCAGGATGGAATCGTTGAGCCCATCCTCATCGGACCAGCTCGCATCGGAGAATACGCGGAACTCCAATCGGAATCGCGTGGCCGAAGAGCTGAGCGTGCCCGGCGGTACGTGGCCATCATACTGGGCGGGATTGAGATGACTGCCGATCGTGGACGTGAAGGAATCGATGAGGTGCTCGCCGAGCAGAAGGTCATTGTCGTCGTAGGAGCGGATGTACACGTGGGTGAAGTCATACCCCCACTCGGTGTCGTTGAAGTACCGGAGCTCAAGATCGATAGCCTCACTGCTCGGATCAATCGGAATCCCAGGCGATAGCGCGCTCTGCCGCATGAGGTCCTGATAGCCCATTCCCGTCGGGAAATCCCGGGCGTCGGCCTCATCCTGATGAATCCCGCACCAGATCTGTCCGCTGCTTCCCGTGAAGACGGGCACGACGGGATCTCCGTGGACGCTGAAGCTGTCCTCGTTCACCCACCCAAAGTAGGCGCGAGAGTTGTCGGTGCGATCCACAGAAGTCCAACCCTCATGGGGATCGCCCCCGGGGGGGATATCGTCCCAGTCCCAGACCCCATCGAGAACAGCCACCCCGTGTCCGTCATCCCCGCCGAACCAGACCGTGTCCCGCAATCCCTCTTGGAAGCTGGATGCCGAGTTGGTATAGAGGGGATCTCCCGGGGCATCGGCTCCGGGTGATGGGTACTTGTCGAGTTGGGCCGAGCCGGCGGCAGGAGCCAGGAGAACACCACTCAGGCACAAGGCAAACACATTCATCGCAAGCTCCTTGTTGAAGTTCCAGGTCCGTCCTGCGCGCAGGCGTCTCGGTTGTGGCCGGGTTGACCTTAGGTGCACGGGGGGTGGTCCGCTGTCCTTCACATGGCGTCCAGCGGGAACGGCCACTTCTGTCAGGGATTGTGAAACCGCTAACAGGTGTGAGCTTACCATGTACCGCTTCGCCTGGCAACGCCGGGATCTACAGTCGCGAGTTAGTCGATGTGTTGTTCGCACAGCCGCATTGCCGCATCGCGAACTTGGTGGCAGCGGAACTTGCCCAGCGGCAAGCGGCGTCACGCGAAACGCTCTTCGCCCGTCGACACAGGTTGACGACATCCCCTGCGATATCAGAGAAGGTGGGGGCGCGGAGTACATCCCGACTGTCTCGTGCATCAACTCCTACCCCGCTGGTCAGGAAGTGAGCGATCTTGTATTGCCCATGTGCCACCCTGTAGCCTCATCAGGGAAGGTAGTCCAGTGGACAGAGTTGAGGCGGCAAGAAGCGAACCGCAAGTATCCCCTCATTACAAGACGTCAACGGAAGGAGGATCCGATGAAATCGGCAAAGATCGAAATCTCCGGCAGTACGGACACTGAAGGAGTTGTCAGCGGAAAGGGTAGTCTGACACTGAGCATCACCGACGCCGCGAAAGCGGGGCTCCACATCGATTACTCTCGCCCCGATCGGGTGAAGATCACCCTCAAGTCATCGGTTGGCTTCAAGCTCCGCAAAGCGAAGACCCTGAAGTTATCTGGTGCTGTGAGCAAGGATCTCAAGACCAGGCAGGTAGACGGAACGGTTACGCTGAAGCTGGAGGTCCCCGCTCGAGTTGCCCTCACCTTGCAGCAGCGCTTCCAGAAGAAGGGAACCAAGACGAGTCTTAGTGTGACGCTGCACTTCTAGGCAGGCTAGACAGCAAGAGGCCTGTGCGGTCCCTCCGATCGGGGCGACCAGCGCACTCTCGCTGTCAGGGACGAGTTAGGGTGTGCCCCGCAGGCCCCAAGGGATGCGAGGTGCGAAAAGCCGGGTGTCACGGATCATGCGTGAGAACGGTCTTCTTGTTCCGACGGATCGGTGCTCGAACCACGGAGCAGCGATGGGTCCCAGCTACGCATGTTGTTTGGGCATCTCTTTCCTGGCTGCTGCTGCTCCTTGCTCCAAGAGACACGATATCTGAGTGGACGAGAACTTCTCTAGGTCAATGTCCAGTGGCTTGTACGGGCGAATCTCAGTCACCGTCAACTCCGTGTGCTTGGTGTCGCTGCCCTCCACGACGGCGTCGTTGACCCGGAGGGCGTGAGCGATGTCATTGGTCAGGATCTCGTTGACAATGATCTCCATGAGACGACTCACGAGCTGCAGGAGATTCGTGTCCCTGACACATGCACCTGAGACGTCCCGCGGATGGCAGAGGATGGCCACGATGTCTTCTGCCCCCGCGTTGATTGCATGCCTGAGAGGTGCAACGTCACGTATGCCCCCGTCTAGGAGGGGTTGATTCCCTATCCGTTCTATCGGCATCACTACCGGAATCCGGGTGCTGGCAAGTATGTACCGGCAGACATCCGGACTGTCCCCAGTAGCCCTGACAAGCTGGCCGTCCGCGATATTCACTGAGAACGCCGTGAACTTGATTGGACTCACGCGGAGGGAACTTGGCGAGATCTCACGGGCCACGAGATCGTTGAGACCGTCCATCTTCAGTAGACCATCAAACCTGGACCAGGCGATATGCCATATCAGCGACAGCAGGCTCCGTCTCTTTCCCAGTGCCGCGAAGGAGGTGACATTTCGCCGCCAGAAGGACTCCAGGTCATCTGCGACCGACTGCCACGTCGACTGGACATCATCTTCCGTGGCGTTCGTGTCCTGGGACAGCAGCGAGTCCCCAGTCCGGCTGGCGACATAGGCGCCGTTGAGCGCCCCGACCGACACTCCGTAGACCGCATCGGGCCACCACCCACGCCGCAGCACCTCTGCAATAGCACCGGCCTGAAAGGCCCCCTTGATGCTCCCTCCGCCAAGAACAAGTGCTCTCATGGTCAAACCTCCACACGCACATCGGGTTGAGCGCCTCGGATACACGGGTATGCAGCCTTGCTGGTGATTCTCAGGTCAACACTGCGGGTCCGTCTTTCCTCACAGTCCTTGCATCCGATCACTCAAGAGCGCCGGCCAGTCCGTGGGATTCGAGAGCTCGGTGAGAGCGGTGGCCGCTGCGAGGTTGATGTTGTCCGTGGGTGCGTCCCCGAACATCCGTAGCGTCCGGCTCCCCCCGGGGGTCACCCTCAGATGGATTGTTCCCGTGTCCCTGGTAATAGTGGCGATCCGTCCGTTGGCGCTGTCGAACTCCGCAAAGATGGCGGCGCCGCAAAGGTCGGGCAGATCGTGAGTGGCCTCGGGATCGGACGATACGATTAGCTGGCTGGGACTGAGACGGTCTATCCGTTCCCATTGCGTGCCGTTTGCGCTTCCATGATGTGCCGCGCGCAGAACCTGACACTTATCCGCCAGCATGTGCTCATGGTCGAAGAAGGACCAGTTCTCCATCTGAGCGTCACCGGTACTGATCATCCGGAAGTTCCGCCAGGTCAGCCGGCTCATGATGGAAAGATGATTCGTCTGGAAGACGTTGGCGGTCTCCAGCATACGAACCAGTCCGTTTGTGGGGCCCAGTAGCTCGAGAAATGGCTTGTTGGGATCGATCGCCGGATCCTGCCCAGGCGGAGGGGTGGTCAGCGCACCGTCAGGGTACCAGCGACCATAGCCCGATAGAAACGTGACCTTTGTGTTCTGGTCCTCGAGACGGCCGATAAGGCGACGGTAGGTCTGTGGCCCCATGCCGAACTCGTGCCAGAACGGAGCTACCGTGGCCTCCGCGATGGTTAGGTCACTGGCCAACCGGTTGCATCCACTGAAGTGGTCGGCGTGCGGGTGCGTGACAACAAGGTGCTCGATCGTGCCGTTGCAACCGAGAACGTTGAGCAGACTGAGGATCTTCGTGGGCCGCATCGCATCGATGACGAAGACAGTGCCCTGCGGAGAGACGATCACCGTGGTGTCGCCCTGGCCGACACTCAGCATGTAGACATGAAGATTCCCGTCAGCGGTTGCAGCCATCGTATTCTCACTCCTTCTCTTGCTGCTTCTGGTGCAGCCGGATGAAGACTTCTTCCGCGCGTGTGCCGTCTGCCATTCCGATGCGGGAGAACTCCTGCTGAGACAAGGTCCGCTTTGGATCGATTCCCTTCACACGCATCTCCCTCAAGACGCTGTGCGCTTGCTTCATTTGCATCGCCCGGCGATGCTTCAGCTTTCGCCGCTGTTTGAGGGACAGCTCGGCCCTCGGTGCTTCGACTTCCATCTCCAGCAGCTTCTTCTGTACGAGAGCTCCGTCCACGGCGTCCACGTGTTGTTCCAGGTCCGCGGCTGGAATGAAGCCCGATCCGTAGAACTTCTTCCAGTTGCGGGTGGTGGACAAGATGGCATAGAACGCGCGCCGCAATGCGTCCGGATCTTTCTTCGGCCGGAAGCCATAGGCTTCTTTGAATGCCCTGAAGTTGGCCTCGGTGCAGTCCAGATCCACCCCGTCGGGGAAATCTTTCTCAGCTTGTGGCGAGATGCGGTTGTCAGCGCGGAGTCGCTGCAGTTCACCAGGTGGGATGAAGTAGGTGAGTCGGAACCGACCATGACTGCATTCGTAGTAGTAAACGTGTTTGCGAGGTGATGCGACTGCCATAGTAGCCCCCGTCAATAGGGCTTGCCTTCAGCAAGCATGTCCATTCCGGTCACAGAGGAGCAGTCCGTGGTGCAGACTGCAGCAGCTGGCGCCGTGATTCCGTTTCAGGCTTGGACGATCTGCGATGCGCGCGTGCATGACGGAGACCCTCCAGACATCTGAACGGGGCTG
>JAUWTE010000166.1 GCA_030609765.1 Acidobacteriota bacterium | reverse complement strand
GACGAGCTGTGGGACTCTGTGATTTCGGCGCATCTACGAGGCCACTTCGTCTGTAGCCAGGAGTACGTTTTCCACAATCCCGACCGCGAGGGTCTGATCATCAACGTGGGCGCTGCCTGTGGACAGAGAGGCCGCAAGAACGGCGCCAATTTCTGCAGCGCGAAAGGTGCGATCTTCGCCTTCACGAAGTGTTTGGCGCTGGAGCTGGCGCCGCGCATCCGCGTGAACTGCCTGGTGCCGGGATCGGTCAAGGCGCTCGAGGTGATCGAACGCTATAACCTCCATACCGAGGAAGGCCTGGAAAAGGAGCTAGCCACCCTTCCCCTCGGCCGCCTCGGGGAGTTCGAGGACGTCATCCATATGGTCGGGTGCATCATCGGCGCCGAGTTCACCACCGGTGCAAACTTTTACGTCAACGGCGGACAGTACATGCATTGATTTTTTTGCCAAGGAGGCCCCGATGAGGCGTACGTCCAGTGCTTCCCTTCTCGCAGTTTCCGTCCTCGTGGTTTCATTTCTCGCCCTAGCCGGTAGCCCCGCTGCTCAGCAATTCGGCAAGGACTCCGAGAACATTCTCTCCTTGCGTGAACGCGCTGAGCTCATGCAGAAGTGGTGGGAGTGGCGGCGCGAGAATGTCATCCCCGAGATCATGCGCGAGCAGGGGATCGACATGTGGATCGTCCGAGATGACGAGGGCGAGCTCTTCTTCAACAACGAGAGTCCCGTCTATGTGTCGCTGCTGCCGGCCAACTATGAGGGTATGACCCTTGCCAGCCGGCACGTGCGGCCCGGCTCGCAACGCACCCCTTGGTTTTTGGTCTTTTTCGACAACGGCAGCGAGATCGAGTACATCGAACCGCGCACGTACGAGGACATCGCCGCGTTGGTCAGCGACCATGACCCTCAGAGAATCGCCATCGCCGAGTTCGACAACGACCGGATGATGGCGGCCCTCGGTGAAACGTACTCTGCCCGTGCGGTCTCCTCCTGGACCGTCGGCGTGAGGTGGTTGGAGACGATGACGCCCGAGCAGATCAGCGTCTACCGCCACGTACAGGGAGTAGCCAATGAGATCATCGCCGAGGGTTTCTCGAACCAGGTCATCATTCCCGACGTCACAACCACCGACGATCTGAACTGGTGGTTTCGGCACCGGGCGCTCGAGCTCGGCCTCGAGTACGAGAACCACCCGACAATAACGGTGCAGCGGCGGCCGGAGCTCATCGCCAAGTATGACGACCCGCCGGAACTGTTCCGTCGCGGCAGGACCTCCAACGGCAAGAGCGTCACGATCCGGCGCGGCGACGTGGTGAGCTGCGACGCCGACATCATGCTCCTCGGCCTGACGACCGACTCCCATCAGCATGCCTACGTGCTGCTGGAAGGAGAGTCGGACGTGCCCGAGGCGATGAAGGAAGGCCTGCTCAAGGTCAACCGCATCCAGGACTTGTTCGCGAAGGAGTTCGTCATCGGGCGCACCGGCAAGGAGATCGTCACGGCGGCCGAGGCGATCGTTCCCGAGGAGGGCATTATCGAGACCGAGCTCGGCTTCCACCCTCCCCCTACCTTCAATCGCCGCTACCTGGTGGGAGGCTTCATGTTCCCCACCAAGCCGTATGTCGCCGGGATGACATCCGGCGAGGGCTACTATCCGACCTCCATCGTCGGCAACCACCACAAGCTCTACGTCGACACCCTGTACGCTTTCGAGCCGCACACGCGCGTGGCCGTGCCCGGCTGGGGCCCTGACGGCATCGAGCTCGGCATCGGTCAGATCGCCGTAATGACCCCCGAGGGGCTCAGATACCTCGACCGGCCTCAGGAATCGGAATGGCACGTTATCAAGTAGGAGGCGGTGACATGCGGGGCGGGAAATTAGCGACGCTGAGACCAGTGGCGGCTGTGGGCGCGGCGATGCTGCTGATGATCGCCGGCGCTGCGGCCCAGATGCCTGACCTTACCGGGGTCGAGATCATCACCCACCCCGTGGCCGGTAACGTTTACATGCTCGAGGCCACCAAGGACGTGGCGGGGAACATCGGTGTCTCCGTCGGCCCCGACGGCATCCTCATCATCGACGATCAGTTCGCCCCACTCAGCGATCAGATCAGCGCGGCGCTGGCCGAGCTCAGTAGCGGCGAGCTGCGCTTCATCCTCAACACCCACTATCACGAGGATCACGCCGACGGCAACGAGATCCTGAGCCAAGACGGTGCCGTGATCATCGCTCACACGAACACGCGCAAGCGATTGCTGCACCGGCCCAGAGGTCACTGGCCGGTGATCACCTTCGACCATGAGGCCTCGGTGCACTTCAACGGTGAGGAGATCAGAGCCACCTGGTACCCCAACGGTCACACCGACAGCGATCTGGTCTTCTTCTTCACCGAGTCGAACGTGTTGCACCTCGGCGACCTGTGGAACTCGGGAACCTCCGGCTTCCCGGTCGTCGATATCGAGGCGGGCGGCAGCGCCATGGGGATTCTAGAAAACATCGAAAAGCTGATCCCCACGGTGCCCGAGGACGCCAAGATCATTCCGGGCCACGGACCGCTGTCCGATCTGGCCGAGCTGCGCTCCTATCGGGACATGCTCGAAGAAACGATCGAGCTCGTGCGCAGCAAGTGGGAGTCGGGCATGACGCTCGAGCAGATCCAGCAGGAAGGACTGCAGCCGAAGTACGACTCCTGGGGCTACGGCTACATGGACGCTAACGGCTGGATCGAGGGGATCTTCAGGAGCCTCGAGCAGCTCTAGCAGGCCGTGGTGGAAGTGGGCCGGCGCCTTCGGGTCAGCTGATGATCCAGACGAACGCAGCGATCAACAGTCCCACAGCCACCCAAGTCGCCAGGAACCCGAGCACGCTCTCCATTGACGGCTTGGGAATCTCGAAATCGGGATGATCCACCAGGACCTCCCGAGGAGCGGGCGGTGTGCTCTCGGGAAGCGTTAGCGGCGCGACCTCTGGTTCGTTCGGCAGTACCGGCGTGCGAAGGCACTCGTAGAGGCGATCCAGCGTCTCCTTGTCCCGTGGCTTCGTGAACAGACTTACTCCCACCATCACTACGAAGGCTACGGTCAGGTAGATGATCATCTGCCAGGGCAGCGACAGTTTCCCTTGCCAGAGCATGAGCTCGGGAAGGTATCGCGCGAAGTGCGCATTGAAATCCCAGCCGATCAGGGGAATCGAGCTCGTGAAGAACCATGTAGAAAAGCCGCCGATTGTCGAGGCCAACGCTGCGGCGGCCGTTGCTCTCCTCCAGAAGAAGCTCACCCATATGGCTATGCCCATCATCGCCTGGACCCTCCAGAACACCTCCAAACCCTGCACCACACTGGTCAAGAGGAACGCAACGACAATCCCACCGATTACCACCACCACGGAGGTAATGCGTCCGACGAGAATGTAGTGCCTATCTTCCTGGTCGGGCCTGACGAGCGGCTTATAGATGTTCTCTGTGAAGAGCGCCGCGGAGGAGACCATCATTGCATCGCAGGAGCTCATTACGGCGGCCAGCATCGAAGCGACGAAGAGGCCGACGAGGCCCGGTGCGATCGTCGGCAGCAGATCACGCGCCAGCGCACCGTAGACATAGTCTGCGGGCATCGCAGTGCCTGCATACAGACCGATACCGCACATGCCTGTTAGAACCCAGGCTATTGTCGATACCCTCTTGACCAGCATCCCGCCCACGAGGCCCGCTCGCGCCTCGTACTCGGTCTTGCCGGCTCCGCAAAGCGCCATGGAATAGGGAGAAGTCACCCATCCGACCAGGGCGTTGAGTGCGATCACGACCACGTAGAGGGTGGTGATTTCGCCCGGCGCGACGATGGTGAAAAGCGAGGGGTCATCGACCATCGTTCGCAGCCCGGCTAGGCCCCCCACGGCCTTCAATGCGAACGGCAAGATCAAGAACGACAGGACGACCGTCAGAGCGCCCTGCAGAAGATCTGTCAGGATCGCGGCATTCAAACCACCCGCCACGCCATAGAGAACGAACAGAACCGTCATTGCGACGATCGCGAGCTCCGGGCTGATCGCACCACCAGTGACAGGCGTAATCAGCGCGCTCGATGCCTTGAGAATGACGCCGATGTTCACCGATAACTGTGCCATTCCAATCAGGGCAAAGAACACGGCCACGTTTTGGCCATAACGTACGAACAGATATTCTGCCGTGGTTACAGCCCTCATACGCCTGAAGAGCGGGGCAAGCAACCAATAGAAGGGCGTCGAAAACAACCACAGCCACTGATACCAGATCCCGGACGCACCCGACTGATAGGTCTTCGAAGCGACGCTGACCGCCTGATCAGTATTTGTCCCGGTGCCGAACGTGAAAAAGATCATCGTGATCGTGCCGAACCTGCGATCACTGATGAAGAACGTCGACGCGGTCGTCACTCGCCTGGCGGCCACAACTCCAATGACGGCTATGGCTGCCAGGTAGAGAGCGACAACGAGCCAATCTATCAACACTGCATCAACTCTCTGATTTGGTCGTCGAGACCCGTCATTTCCCACCGCGTCAGCGAAATCGGAACGATGCCTCCGCGCATGAACTCATCCAGGAACTCCCGGAGGCTAAACTTCGCGCCGAGCTGTTGTGAGCGCTCGGCGAGCAACTGCAGAATCAGGCTCTTGCCGACCACGTAGAATGTGGAGTGCCCTGGCGCCCGCAGCGTTTCCTCCATATCCCACCAGATCGCGTCGCCGTCCTTGTCCGCCCAGGGATACGGGAGAAGGTCGGTGCTCTTTTGGATCGCATCGGTCAAGGAGTACTCGTTGCTGTGCAGCTTCAGGTCCGACAGCGCTCGTGCCGTGCGGAAAGCCATCCAGATGTAGTCGATCTCCTTTGCTCTCGCTCGGTTATCGAGCAAGCCCGTTTGCATCAACATTTCTTCGGCCGCGAACGCCAACGCCTCCGACCGCGCTTCATGCATGTCGAAAAGACGTAGAGTCCCGCGAATGGGCCGGTCATCACCGTCTTGGTACCAGATCGTTCTGCCGCGGACGTAGTAGTGACCGAAGAAGCAATGAGCTATGTACGACATCGGCTCGCGATCCAGGCACTGCTCGAAGAAGCCGCTGTAGCCAGGCCTGAGATAGGCGCTCATGCCCCATGTTCGAGGATAGTGCTCGGGCGGGAGCGGCCCCAATTCCTCGGGGACCGTCACGATCTCCCCCTTGCGCAGGAACTCCATTAATTCCTGTGCGGCTTCCTCCTGCCGGTGGAGGTTCTCCGCTTCGCTCGAGGTGAGCTCGAGATCGGGAAGCTCTCGGTTCTTGTGCTCTTCCAGCTTCAAGGAGGACACGGCGCGAAAGTACTCGTGCTGAATCAGGGTGTAACACTCATCCCACGTGTAGGGCAGGAGCATTACGTTCTTCAGCCACCAGTCGTAATTGTCCTTTCCGATGCCGGCGGGAGCCGTCATCTGATGCTTGTGCTCTATGAGCCAGTCACGAAAACTCCTCGACGCAGCCAGGGCTCGTTCTGCATCCGGCACGATTTCCGGGTGGTGCTCTGCCATCTGATCGATGATGCCGCGTAGGAACGACTCCTCCTTCTCCTTGACACGGATCGCGATGGTCGTGAGGTCCTCGGCTGCTTCGGTCAGATTCCCCTTCGCCTGCTCGAAAAGCCTCGGAATCGCACACAGCTTCATCCTGAACTCCGCGAGCTCATCGGCCGGGATGGGCACAGTCGGGTTCTCCAGCGGCCACCCCGTCAGCATCCGGGTGTGATGAACCAGGAGTCGGGGGAAGATCCCGTCGATGATGTGGTAGAAGCCGGGGTCTCGAGCCCAAGGTCGCAGAACCCGATGGTCGAAGTCGACCCCGTTCATCTCCGCCCGGACCACGTGGTAGTCGATTTTCTGCTCGATGGTCCAGTCGCTGATATCCAGCCGGCTGAGACGGTCCTGCAACCCTGCCAATCCGCGGTGCTTGCTCTCCATCGCGGCAGCCGAATAATCCGGTACGCCGTCGACGACATCTACCTTCAGGGACTCGCGGAACTCGTGAAACAGTCTGACCAAGCCTGTGTAGTCGCCACCGCTCTCCACCAGAACCTCCCCGTTTGCCAGACCCAAGGAGTCGATACGAACGCTCGAGAAACGAGACCAGTTCATCGCACGGCCACCACGGCCGGAAACGATGGTATCAGGACCTGGGGCTGCAGCAATGTAGACAGCGGCGGTGCCCAGCAGGCGGTGGTGAAAGTTGCCAGGCACTGGCTCCTCGATTATCTTCGCTCTGAGCGAGTCGCTCCCCCGCAGCAGGAGCCTGATGAGAGTTGCGGACTAGGCTTGATATCTGCCGGTACCTGTAAGGAGACCTTCCATGAAGATCAGCAAAGTTGAAACCTTCCCGTACGGAATTCCGGTAAAGAGTTTTGCTGACGCCTACACCAGCTTTGCCCGGTCCAACGCGGTCCTGGTGAGGATCTACACGGATGAGGGGCATGTCGGAATTGGCGAGGCCTGTGCCTGGGAACCTGAGTTCTACGGGGAAAGCTGGGAATCGGTCATCGCCATGATCGAGAACTATGCGGCCCCGAAGATCATCGGCGAGGACCCATTCAACATCAATCGCATCATGATGATCCTGGACCAGAACCTGGCCAGAATCACCTGCGTGAAGGAAGGAATCGACCTCGCGCTGCATGACCTCGTGGGCAAGATCCTGAACGTTCCGGTCTACAAGCTACTCGGCGGCAAGTTCCGCGATAGGGTCCCCGTGGCATCTGAGATTGGCATCGATTCGCCTGAGGTGATGGCCGAGAGTGCCCAGAAGGTGCTCGGATTGGGCATCGAGGTCATCAAGAT
>JAUWTE010000306.1 GCA_030609765.1 Acidobacteriota bacterium | reverse complement strand
TCGCGTACAGGTTGGTGCTGCGGAAAGCCAGCATTACCACCACTGTGGTGGCGAAGGCGATCGCCGGGTACGTGAAAGCTCGACGCAGACTCGGCCACGAGGCCCGCCGCCACGCGATCAAGGGGCCAAGGCCGGTGAGCAGGAGCAAGAGCAGGAAGATCGGAACGGTTACCCGGTTGAAGAACGGAGGACCGACGGTGATCTTCACACCACGGACCGCTTCGGTGATGACCGGGAACATGGTGCCCCAGAGAACAGCAAAGCAGGCAACAACCAGAACCAGGTTGTTGAACAGGAACGTGGACTCTCGCGACAACACGGACTCGAGGCGGTGCTTGCTACGGAGTTGTGGCAGTCGCCAGGCCACCAGGCCGAAGCTCACGGCGAGAATGATCGCCAGGTAGGTGGCGAACATCGGCCCCAGGTTGGACACCGTGAAGGCATGCACGGAGGAAACGATTCCGGAGCGCGTCAGAAAGGTGCCGAAGATACAGAGGCCGAAGGTGGTGATGATCAACATCATGTTCCACACCCGCAGCATCTGCTTCTTTTCCTCGATCATCACCGAGTGAAGGTAGGCGGTGGCCACGAGCCAGGGCATCAGAGATGCGTTCTCGACCGGATCCCATCCCCAGTAGCCACCCCAACCGAGCTCGACGTAGGCCCACTGGGCTCCCAGCGTGACCCCGGCCGAAAGGAAAAACCAGGAGAGAATGGTCCAGCGCCGCGTGCTATGCAGCCAGCTCGTATCTAGCTGGCCGCTGGCCAAGGCTCCGATGGCGAAGGCGAAGGGAATGGTGAATCCGACGAAGCCGAGGTAGAGGGTAGGAGGGTGAATTGCCATTGCCGGGTTCTGCAGCAATGGATTGAGCCCGCGGCCGTCGAGGGGAGTGAACTGCAGCACTTCGAAGGGATTCGCGGCAAAAATCTGGACGGCAACGAAGAAGCCCGTCGTTGCCATGCAGACCGCGTAGACATACGGCATCAGCGCGACGTGCCGGTTGTGGTTCTGCCATGTCGCGATGGCCGCGAAGACACACAACAAGAATGTCCACAGCAACAGGGAGCCGGCCATGCCTCCCCACATTGCGGCCACCTTGTAGAGAACCGGCATTCCGGTTCGTGAGTTCTCGGCGACATAGCGAACAAGGAACTGGTCGGTGAGCAGAAGGTAGAGGAGGCTCGCCGACGAGAGCACGACCAAGGCTGAAGTGGCGTACAGGCCGTTACGGGCGCTCTGAATGAGGGCGGGTGCCTGGCGGCGGGCGCCCAGGAGCGCGACGGCGGTGGTGTAGGTAGCGGTAGCGAACGCAGCAATCAGACAAATGTGACCGAACTGAATCATCTAGAGCTAGCCTCTGGGAACCTTCAGGACGCGACGGGGTCGAGTTTAACGCGAACCTAACGACGCTGCGCGGGAGCCCCTTCGCCAGACTCCCGGTATTGGGCGTAGTCGGTTTCGGCCTCGTACTTGGAGGGACATTTGGCCATCAAGAAGGTAGCTTGCATGACGCCGTCGGAGTCGATTTCACCCTCGACGACTGCTTCAGAGCCATCCTGGAAGGTATCTGGGACAATGCCGCGATAGAGAACCGACATCTCGGCGCCGCCCTCTTCGATCACGAACCGGTGGACGAGGTTGGTGGCGTCGTCCTCGATCGACCCGGCAACGACGTGGCCCGCGATGCGCAATGGCATGCCATGAAGTGCGGCTTCCTGCGCCTGCACCTCGCTCACGGTGTAGTAATAGACCATCGTGTCGCGCATTCCGGTCACAACGATGTATGTCACTGCAGCCAGTATTACAAACACCGCAATGGCTACCTGTTGGCGGCGAATACCCATGATCAGCAGCCCTCCAAGCCGCGATTTTTCAATGTTAGCTGTAATCGTAGCACCAGGTCCCAATAGGTGCTAGGAGCGTTCGCGGGGATCGGGTGGGCTACCTCACCCATCGGGCAGATGCTACCCACTCATATGTCGGCTGCCGTACGGATGCACGGACTGAATACATTCAGAAGGGAATCCGAGAACCTGGTCAGACGCGCAGCACGACGCGGCCGGTGATCTGCCGGTCGAACAGCATGCTGTGGGCGCGCGCGACGTCATCGAGGGCCATGACCTCGGACACCACCGGGCGCACTTTGCCTTCCGTGATGAGCCGAAAGGCCTCGGAGAGCTCCGCCGTGGTAGTGGCGAATGAGCCGATAAACTCGAGCTCTTTCAGGATCATCAGTCCCGGCAGGAACGAGACCGACCGCGTTTCGAGACTACCGACCATGACCAGTCGGCCGCCGGGTGCCAAGCTTCGAACCGCCGCATCGAAGGTGAGTGACCCCGTGATCTCGAGAGCAACGTTGACACCGCGATCATCGGTCAGACGCTTGACCTCTGGGGAGAAGTTCAAGTCGGGCGAGACGACGACCTCGTCGGCACCGGCATCACGAAGGCCGTCCTCTTTCTGGGGCGAGGATGTGGCGGCGATCACGCGGGCCCCCGCCAGCTTGCAGACCTGAATCGCGTGCAAGCCCACACCGCCTGATGCGCCTGTGATCAGAACACTCTCTCCGGGGAGCACCCTGCCACGATTCACCACGTGAATCGCCGTGCCGATCGTACAGGCGGCGATCGATGCCTCCTCGAGCGGTATCTCGGCGGGAACCTGAGATAAGGCGTGCTCTTTGGCAACCACGAATTCGGCATATCCTCCCGGAATCTCTTCACCGAAGAACGACCCATCCTTGCACAGCGTGGGCCTGCCGCTATGGCACAGATGGCAATCAGTACAGTGCACTCGCTGCACTGTCGCGACGTGGTCCCCCGTGCTGAAGATCGTCGAGCCAGGCCCTCTGCCGATGACCTCGCCGGCGATCTCGTGCCCGAGTATGGCCGGAAGCCTGGTACGGGGAAGATCTCCGCGACGGTTGATGATGTCGTGGTAGCAAACGCCAACGGCGCCCACGCGTACCAAGACCTCACCCTCTCCGAGGTCATTGACGGTCGGGGTGGGCACCTCGGTCACAACGAGGTTTTCGGGTCCTCCGAAATCTCTCAGAACGATTGCTTTCATGATCCCTGCCCTCCCTTGTAAGTCGTCGTCTGCGGGCGCAAGAGGCGCTTCTATCCCCATTGATAGCGAGACCCCTGCGGGTCCAATTCCTGCAGAAGTTCCATCTCCCGGGCGCTGGGCTCGGGGGTTATGGTGTCGATCTCACCCTCGACGATGAATCCGGTGGCCTCGCGGAGCTCGACTGCCGACACCCCCTCGTGCCGAGAGACAACGCGGAGCCGACCATTTCTGAGGTCGAAGATGCCTAGGTTTGTGATCAAGGTCGTGGATTGACCGCCGGCCATTGGCGCTGAGGTGACGAAATCCACCTCGGGCACCAGGGTTCGTGTCGAGTGTCGAGAGATCGAAATCACTACCTTGCGCACGAGCGAGCGCATCGTCGGCGAGCCTGCGGGTCCGGCCAACTTGACCTCGGGCGAGGAATAGGGCCCGATGCAGGTCAGGTTGATCCGCGCCTCGGCATCGATTTGAGCCGCGCCGAAAAACATCAAGTCCACCTCGCCGCGGCACGCATACTCGAACACGCCTGGAAGTGTGATCCTGTTGCGGCACTCGTCGAGCAAGCTCGAGTCGACGGATGTGCACAAAGCTGTCGTGATTCGTGGGTCGATAGCACCGACGCAGTTGATGTAGCGGAGCTTGGGAGCCGAGGAGCGCCGAGCGAGCTCGGTAGCAAGTTGCGCGGCGGCAGAGCCCACTCCGGTCGTCACGACGTCGTGATCTGAAACAGAGCGAGCCATCGCCACCAGAACTCGATCTGTCGGCTGTACGGTGGAGGCGAGTGGAGTGGCCGCGGAGGAGGCAGTTTCGCCCGCCGGATCTGCCGCGCCGGGTCCTGCTGCTGGAGCACGGGACTCATCCAATGCATCGGCGGAGGGCGGCGGTGCCGTCAGGCTCGCCACGATCGCTTGCGCATCACCCCCACTCGAGGCTTCGAGGTATTCGCCAATGCCGGCGGGGGAGCGTGTGTAGTACCTGTAACACGCAGTTGGATAGGCACCGCCGGGGACCACTGCGACAGCAGCCACGCGATGCCCGGGAACAGTCGGCTCCTGGATCTTCTCGACCTCCTCCTCAGCCGTTGCTATCACGAGCTTGCTCGCCATGGCGAGCAGGGCGTCGGCATGAGGATCGTCGATTCTCAGATTGCCATCCGCATCGGTTGCTTGAACGTGCACGAGCGCGATGTCCGGGCTCAGGGCTCTACGGGCACGCAGTGGGCCCTGTGCATTGACTCCTGCTTCCCCGACGGGCTCGATGACTTGCGGGTAGTCATTTATCGGGGTTCCGGCCAGTGGAAGGTAGGGCAGCCCGAGGGCAGCGGCCTGGAGGGCCTGCAGTGTCTCGTACACATCTCGTTCGCGCAGCGCCAGGCGGCATTCCTCGACGGCACGCCGGATCGACGGCGCAATTACGAACCCGTTCTCATACTGAAAACCGATGAAGCCACACTCGACCTCGGCAACCAGGCCAGCTGCGACCAGCGCGTCGAGGGGCAAGGGATTCGGGGCGGACACCACCCGGAGACCGGATTTCCGCTGAGATATGATCTCAGCCACGATCGCCATCGGGGCCCGATTGAGTTGAAACCCGCCGATTCCCACGAACGAACCGTCTGGAATCATGTTCACGAGATGACCGAGCTCTG
>JAUWTE010000375.1 GCA_030609765.1 Acidobacteriota bacterium | reverse complement strand
CTTTTCTTGGAACTTACGAACGATTGTGTGGTATGGTTAGTACCTGCCTCCACTGAAACAAGCGAACGGTTCCGATTGTCCCCCTTGAGATTCAAGGGACTGGAGTCTCTTTGTCTGAGAATAACGCGGTCACCGGACGACGGAAGAAAGCGCTTCCCGAATCGGTTGCGTGGGTCGCCGCCGACCACATCGCGCCCAAGATCGTCAAGGCGCTTCTATCCATCCGCCCCACCGAGGCGGGCATCGTGCGGCGGCAGGCGGCTCTGCTTGCTTACCTGAATGAAGAGTGGCGTTACCAGCAAGCGGGCCTCGGCACGCCGGCGGCTTTCGCCCTGGAGATCCTGCAGATGAGCCCCAGCACCATGAAAGAGCGGCTCGCTCTGGATCGCACACTTCGTGACTGCCCGTTGGCGGAAGAGGCGTTTCTGGAAGGGCGGCTGACTGTCTGCAAGGTTCTTGCGCTTGGACCGGTTCTTCGGGCCGCGCCCGAGAAGGCCGCGAAGTGGATTGAGCGTGCACGGAAGCTAGGCGTCCGTCGGCTTCGACGCCTCGTGAAGGATGAGACGAGCGAAGCACCGGAGCGCCCCGCGGAGACAATGATCTCCTTCCAGGCGCCTCCGTCCGTCCATCTTGCCTTCGATGCCGTCCTTGAGCTGGGGCGTATGCAGATTGGCCAAAACGTCCCACGCTCCCAGGTCATCGAAGCGCTGTTGGCCGAGACGGGTTTCAGTGGTCATGGAGAAGTTCCTGAGGGAAAGGACCCCAAGCCGGAGCCCAAGCGTGCTGAAGTCGTACTCCAGGGGTCACCCAAGCCCCCATCCGAGGCGATGGCGCGCGTCGTCGAGACCCTTGAAGAGCTTGCCGAGCATCTCATACAGATTGATACGATCGCGGCATCCGGTCCCCCGAGCAGCGTCTCCGAGGCGATGAAGCAGTTGGATCGGTTGTGCCCTCTGGAAAGATCCCTGCGGATCTTCCAAGCGCGCCTGCTGCGTGACCTGCGCGAGACCCGCGCCGTTCATGTCATGGGCTTCCGTCGTGTGAGCGATTTCGTCGAGAACCATCTCGGGGTCTCCGAACGCACGGCACGCAATATGGCCGCCGATGCGGAACTCTTCGAAGACATCCCCTCACTGATGGATGTCTACATCCACCGTGAGATCAGTCTCGGCAAGGCCCACCGGGTCAAGTGGCTGACCAACGGACGAGGTAACGACGCCCTCTGCCGCAGGGCACGGGAGGTGACCCATCGCCAGTTCGACCGGGAGACCCGTTATCTGATCCATCTCAGGCAGTGCTTCCCGAAGCTGGCCGCACGTTTTCGCGGTCCGATGCCGCTGCCGGGATTGGAGGGGGCTCTGATGCAGGAACTGCGCAAGGAGGGCGCAAAGAGCGAAGACATCGAAGCAGAGTTCTGCAAGCGTCACATCGAGCCGATCAAGGAGGGCTGTTCCCTGGACCCCGCGGAGAATCCAGTGGTGATGCTTCGCCTCGAGGCCTTGCTCGATCTGCTCGTCGCCGCGCACTGGGACGATCCCCCGGAGGCTGAGGAGCGGTTGCTTCCACGTGACCGGCAAACGTTCGGCCAAAGTCGCAGACCCATTTTCATTCGATTCCGGGTGCCGCTTGAGATAGCCGCAGATTGGAGGGCTGCAATCAAGGCGATACGGGAGCAACTCGGGCCGTTTACACCGGAATGGAAGGCCGCAGTGGTTCTGTTCGCGCATGTCTATGAAGAATGGTCTCGCGTGGATCCGGAATCCGAGCCGACGCAGATAAAGGTCCTGAAGCGTGATAATTTCCTGTGCCAGGCCCCTGCCTGTCCGAAGCGCAGCAATCTCGAGAGCCATCATTTGAAACGTCGATCACAAGGAGGAAGTAACAAGGCAACAAATCTTACGATTCTCTGTCATGGCGATCACCAACATGTAGTGCATGCCGGACACGCGAAGGTATCAGGGGAAGCTCCGCAGGCACTGCGATGGGAGCTGGGTTGCAGGGCTGGTCATGAGCCTCTGTTGATCCTTCGTGGTGAGCGGATCGTCGGTGGAAGCAGGGCGCCTGCCACGCGCTGATACCCGCCACGCCCGGGCACCCGCCGTATCGGAGATCACGATCCCGGGAGATCTTGACGCATTCTCCCGTATCCGGCATTCTCAACAGGTTCACAGGTCCGCTGACAACACGCGATCCACTACAATTGACGAAACCCGAACTCCTGGGAGGGTAACCGATGCCCCTGATCCCGATGCGCGTCCTTCTCGACCACGCCGCCGAGCATGGCTATGGGCTGGCGGCCTTCAATGTCAACAACATGGAACAGATCCAGGCCATCATGGCTGCGGCGGAGAATACCAACTCTCCCGTTATCATCCAGGCGTCACGAGGCGCTCGCTCCTACTCGCAGGACGCGTATCTTCGGCACCTGATGCTTGCCGCAGCCGAACTGTATCCGAAGATCCCGATCGCAATGCACCTGGATCACGGCAACAGTGTCGCGACCTGCATCTCCGCAATCGATCAGAAGTTCACAAGCTGCATGATGGACGGCTCGCTGCAGGAGGATGGGAAGACGCCGTCGAGCTATGAATACAACGTCAGCGTCACCCGTGAGGTCGTGGAGTATGCACACAGACGAGGCGTGACGGTTGAGGGTGAGATCGGGTGCTTGGGCGGCATCGAAGATGATCACGGGGCGGGACTCAGCGAAGCCGAGGTGCAGGCACACCTGACGGATCCAGGCCAGGCGGAGCAGTTCGTGGCCGACACGGGTGTCGATGCACTCGCTGTTGCGATCGGGACGAGTCATGGCGCATACAAGTTCAAGAAGAAGCCGACGAGTGAAGTGCTCAAGATGGATATCATCGCCGAGATCCACCGCCGGCTTCCGAATACGCATCTGGTGATGCATGGTTCCTCATCCGTTCCGGGCGAGTTGGTCGATCTGATCAACGACTACGGTGGAGACATTCCGGAGACCTACGGTGTCCCTATCGAGGAGATCCAAGAAGGGATCAAGCACGGTGTGCGGAAGGTCAATATCGACACCGACAACCGCCTGGCGATCACGGGAGCGATCCGCAAGGTTTTCAAGGAGAAGCCCTCGGTGTTCGACCCGCGCAGCTATTTGAAGCCGGCGCGTGAGGCGATGCAGAGACTCTGCGAAGAGCGCATGATCGCCCTCGGACAGGCCGGGAACGCCGATGAAGTTCCAATCCTGACGCTAGAGGATCTTGCGAAACGTTACGAGGCGGAGGTGCGGTAGGAATCAGCAGTTCTCGGACCAGCGACGTCTCGTTTCAGTATGGTAACACCCGGCTCAGGGATCCGTGTCCACCGATCGCATCCGATCCCCCGGAGCGCCTTCAAATCGTTCAGGATTCCATCGTGGCAGAAAGCCCATGAACTCCCGTTGTGCTCGACCCCAACCATCCTCATGACAGAATTCAGATCCCAGTGAGCGTGCTTCATGCGTGTGATGAGGGTTGGCATTTCGGGCCATCAGGGTCAGGGCCTCTTTCAGGACCCTTGGCTTACAAGGCGGACCCCTCGGTGTGGCAGGGTCTGCATTTCCGCTGGAATCGCGTTTCGAATTCGGCGATTCTCAGGAAACGCGGAACTGGCCTTTCGTTGGCATCTGCAAGGGAGGATCGGGATTGTGACGACACTCGAGCAATACGGCGCACTATCGACCGACGGCGATCTCGACGGCCTCCGCAAGGTCTTGCTTCAATCCTTCGCGGCACCGGAAAGCGACTGGGAGACCTACTTCAAGCGGGTCGGGCGGGAGAACTTCAGAGTGCTCCGTCGCGGCAACGAGGTAGTCGGTTGCCTAGCGATCCTCGGCATGGGCCAGTGGTTCGGCGGCAGGCGCATTCCGATGGCCGGAATCGCCGCTGTGGGCGTTGCACCCCATTCCCGCGGAACCGGGGTCGCGGCGCGCCTCATGCAGGAGGTTGTCACCGAACTGCACAAAGACGGCGTTCCTCTATCGGTGCTCTACCCCGCCACCCTGTCACTCTATCGCAGGTCAGGTTACGAGCTGGCTGGGACGATGTGCGTACAGGCGGTTCGTGCCTCATCGATTCGATTGCGCGATCGTGACTACCCGGTCCATCCGGCGACTGTCTCGGAGAGTGATTCCTTCCAACGAATCGCCACCGAGCGAGCG
>JAUWTE010000181.1 GCA_030609765.1 Acidobacteriota bacterium | reverse complement strand
TGATCGTGGTCGTGCGCGGCACCGTGCAGCTCGTCTACCAGGGCTTTCTGCCCCTCTATTTCATTGAAACGGGATACAGCCTAGTAACCGCAAGCTGGGCGTTGAGCATCTTTCTCGGCGTCGGCGTGATCGGTGGGCTGATGGGGGGAGTGCTCAGCGACCGGTTCGGTGGCCGATTCGTCATTCGGTTGGCGATGGCGGGCTCTCTGCCGTTTCTCCTGCTGGCCTTCTTCGTTCCTCCCGGCTGGCAGCTCGCCTTCCTGTCGATCGGCTATGCGTTCATCCTTCTGACCATGCCGGTGAACCTGCTGCTGGCCCAGGACCATCTCCCCGAGCACGGCAGCACCATCTCGTCACTGATGATGGGGTTCGCCTGGGGGGTCGGCGGCGCTGTCGCGCCTCTCGTCGGCAAGCTGGCGGACGTGTATGGCCTGTCCGTCGCCCTGACGCTGGTAGCCGGCTTGCCGCTCATCGGGATCATCCTCGCCTGGCTGCTCCCACCCGACCTGCAAAGGGCGACCGCATCGACCGCAAATGAATCGAGATCCGCTGCTTAGTAGCCACCCGTTGAGAAATCCGGGCTAGAACGCTCCGCCGCCGCCGCCACCGAATCCTCCGCCCGAGAATCCTCCGCCGCCGGAGAAGCCGCTGCTGCCGCTCGACGAGCTGCGTGGGGACGCGGTCATGGCGGTCTCCAGAGAAGTCGACATCGAACTCATGCGACTGGTCAGGGCGACGGTCGAGTAGAGGGCGGGATTGCCGCCCACATACCAGTTAGGTGGCTCTGACAAGAGCCCCTCGAAGGCTTTTGCCCACTGCTCGGCGACGCCCAGGACCAGAGCGAAGGGGAGCAACGTCTCGAAGGTGGACAGGTCGACCTGCATCTCGCGCAATCGCTGACCCTCGGTGCGTCCGAGGAACTCCTCGAAGCCCTTGATCTCGATCCACTTCTCTCGTCCCTTGCGGGTTCGCGCGGGCATGACCCAGGCGAAGATGAAAACGATGATGCCCGAGAGAATCGCGGCGACGATGCCGGCGACGTTCTCACTGGCGATCGCCGCGGCCAGGCCCACTCCGAGGACGATGATGGAGAGGATAATCCAACCCGCTCGCACGCGATCGGGTCGGCCGGCGAAGTAGCCGCGATCGCTGAGGCCGGAGTAGAGATCGGACTGGATCGCGCCCAGGCGCTTGGAGAAGCGGTTCTTCAGATCATCGAGCTCGACCAGCTCATCGCCTTCCTCGAACAGGCCCTCGAAGACTTCTCTTTCATGAGGACGGAACGAATCATCCGCCTCCCGCAGCTTGCGGAATCGGGTCGTCACGGTATCCCAGATCCACCCGTCTTCTGTTTCCTCTTCGATGCGCAGGTAGCCACGCACGGCCAGGTCGATGACGGTCGCCACAATATCCCGCTGATCGACACGCTCGTCGATCAAGGTGCCCAGTTCCGCCGGACTGAGATCCTCCGGAGCCGTGTAGATCGGCATGATCGAGCGATCGACGGACGGATCCTTGCCCCAGCGTCTCCAGCTCACCAGCATGAGCCCGAGTACCGCGAAGGGAATCAGGAAGGGCCAGTTATCAGAGAGCAGGTAGCCCAGATTGCTCATCGCGGTCGGCTCGGGCACGAGTCCAACGGGCCAGCCGACGACAACGGTCAATCCTTCCTGGAAATTGAGAGGCCTCGTTGCCCTCACCAGCACCTGGTCGTCGCCCATGAGGTCGGAGGTCCAGTCGGTGCCCCGGGCACCGAAGCTCCCGGTGAAGGCGGTGACCTTGGGGGGCTCCGTCATGCCGGGCGGCAGGATGATCCGGGCGGAAGCGGAATCGATCCGTACCGGCCACTCCGCCCCCGTCACGTTCCAATAGAGCTCGGTGTGCTCGGGGAAATATCGCAGGGCACGATCGACCTTGTAGCGCAGCACGACCGTGCGTGCGGCGTCCTGCGCTCCCGGCACCCATGCCTTGATGCGCAGGCGGCCACGGTCGGTGCTGGTTTCGTAGCGCAGGTTGACGCCATCCAGGTCCGCGACCGACTCGATTGAGATTCGCAGTCGGTACTTGAGGCTCAGGTTGTCGCGGTAGTCGACGGGGATGTCCCTGTAGACGCCGTTATAGCTACCCTCGAAACGGAAACGGATGGTCTCGGTGACCATCAGGGAGCCGTCTTCCTGAACCTCGAGCGTGGCCTGGAAGTCCTCGATCCAGTAGGAGCGTGCCCAGGCAACTCCAGACGGGCCCAGAATCGCCAGCGTCAAAGCCAGGAGGGCCAGCGCCCGGGTTGTCCGTTTCCTCAGCAGCTTCGCCATAACCGTTGTCGTCCGGCTTCTACGCATCGTCGAACCTCACTTCCGCCGCACCGCGCTCAAGCGGGCTGTCGAGCTCGAAAAACGGCAAGGCCTGGAACCCAAAAGGTCTCGCCACGAGCATATCCGGAAACGTCGCGATCGCCGTGTTCATGTCACGCACGACGGCGTTGTAGTAGCGCCGTGCGTGCTGCAAATGGTCTTCGATTTCTGCAAGTTGAGCTTGCAGCATTCCGAAGCGTTGGCTGGCCTTCAGCTCCGGATAGCTCTCCGCCAGAGCGAACAGCTTCCGCAGTGCGCCGGCGAGCATATTCTCGCTCCCCAGGCGGGCCTCTGGCTCGGCCTCATCGCTGGCCGCATCTGACGCAACGGCACGACGCGAGGTGACCTCCTCGAGGGTCGTGCGCTCGTGCGCGGCGTATCCCTTGACCGTCTCCACCAGGGCCGGAACGAGGTCATGGCGTCGCTTCAGTTGAGCGTCGATGTCGGAGAATGCCTGGCGGGCGCGCTGCTGCAGGCGCACGAGACGGTTGAAGATCCAGATCACCCAGGCAACGATGACGATAGCCGCAATCGCGAAAAACCACATGGGCAGACACCACCCTTCCGATCAGCCATGTTAGCTACTCTCGATCGATCGTCAGTCGGCGGGGCCAAGAAAGTTTTCGGCATCCCAGCCGGGCTCGAGTGTCACCCCCAGGCCATCGGCTACACGATTGACGAAAGCGTAGTAAGAGGCTACCAGAACCAGGTCGTGAATTGCCCGATCGTCGAATCCCGCTTGCCGCAGACTCTCGACGTCAGAAGGCTGCATTTCGCCGGGTGAGCGGGTGAGCTTGTCGACGAACCCGAGCATGGCCAGATCGGCTGCAGACACTGGCGCGCTCTTGTAGTCCTCGGCGATCGCCCTTACCAGGTCGACATCACCGGTCAGCCGACGGAGTCCCGCTCCGTGGTGCGTCAGTCAGTAGTGGCACTCGTTGATCGCCGAAACCAGGATGGCGGCCATCTCACGCTGCACGCGAGTCAGAGGCGACTGCCGCTTCATGAGCGTGCGATACAGGGCGAAGTGGTCACGCAGGGTGGCAGGCGCGAGGCCGTGAACTCGCAGGATGTGGTCGACGGTGCCGTCAGGATCCGCGACCCGATCGTACAGATCGCGCACCTCTCCCTCGGCTTGATCGGGGAGGATCTCGCGTATCCAGGCCATTCCGCTGCCGGCAGATCGGGGTAGGGGAGCCTACCCGACCCCCCCCTCGCTCAGCGTGGCGAGGAACTCCTCGTTGCTCTTGGTCTGGCCGAGACGCTTCAGCAATAGCTCCATGGCCTCGTCGGCAGGCACGGCGGCAAGGGCCTTGCGCAGCATCCAGATCCTCTTGAGCTCGGTGTCATCGAGCAAGAGCTCTTCCTTGCGGGTGCCGGAACGGTTGATGTCGATGGCCGGGAACATGCGCTTGTCCGCCATCCTGCGCTCCAGGACGATCTCGGAGTTACCGGTGCCCTTGAACTCCTCGAAAATGACCTCGTCCATCCGGCTGCCGGTGTCGACCAATGCGGTGGCGATGATCGTCAGGCTGCCGCCTTCCTCGATATTGCGCGCCGAGCCGAAGAACTTCTTCGGCTTCTCCAGTGCGTTGGCATCGACGCCACCGGTGAGAACGCGCCCCGATGCCGGCGTGACCGTGTTGTGAGCACGGGCCAGCCGGGTCAATGAGTCGAGCAAGATCACCACGTCTTTCCCATGCTCGACCATCCGGCGGGCCTTCTCGAGGACGATCTCGCCTACCGCAACGTGACGCGTAGCCGGCTCATCGAAGGTCGAAGCCACCACCTCTCCAGCGACCGTACGCTGCATGTCGGTGACCTCTTCCGGACGCTCGTCGATCAGCAGGACGAGAACGTAGGCCTCAGGGTGGTTCTCCTCGATGGCCCTGGCGATCGTCTGTAGCAGGATCGTCTTACCGGCGCGCGGCGGCGAGACGATGATCGCGCGCTGCCCGAAGCCCAGCGGAGTGAGCAGGTTCATCACCCGAGCCGCAATGACTTCCTTGCCCATCTCGAGGTTGATCCGCCTCGTCGGATGCAGCGGCGTCAGAGCTTTGAAGAAGACGCGTTGCTGCGCCACCATCGGCGGATCGAAGTTGATGCTATCGACACGAACGAGGGCAAAGTACTTCTCACCGCTCTTCGGCGCGCGGATGGTACCGCACATCGTGTCACCCGTGAGCAGTGAGAACTTGCGAATCTGCGACGGAGAAACGTAGACGTCCTCGGGACCGGGCAGGTAGGAAAACTCGGATGCCCGCAGAAAGCCGTAGCCATCAGGAAGGACCTCGAGCACACCTTCGGTGTACAGCAGGCCATTGTCTTTCGCCTGCACCTTCAGAATCTCGAAAATCAGGTCCTGCTGCGAGAGGTTGTAGGCCTCCTCGTCGAGCTTGAGATCCTTGCCGATCGTGAGCAGCTCGGCTGGCTTCAGGTCCAGCAGGTCATTGACCGAGTGGAGGTTTTCTATTGCTGCCTGGGCTTCTGCGTCAGCCGCCTCGTCGGTTGCGACGGGAGCAGACCGGTTCGGGCCACGGTTACCTGAGCCGCCGGTGCTGCGCCGGCCACGGCGACGCCGGGGGCGGCGCTGCTTGCTACGATCGTTCATCTGAGATGGTCCCTGTGTGGAATCTGAATGTTGAATGGGACAAGAGAAGAGTCACCGGAACGTAAGTCGGTGAGGGAGACGCGGCGCGCAAGAGATAGTCCGGTGGGCGCGCTCCTGAACATACATTTTTGCTACCCGGCACCCCTGATGTCAAGACCAAGCGCGTGAATCGTCGGCGGCGAGTGAGATTGCCCGGCAATCCCGTCTTCCCTCAGATATCAGTGAGACGCTTCTTCCTGGCGCAAATTCGCGGCAATTTCGGCGGCAACCTGAAGGAAATCTTCGTCGCCCTGAGCGGCGCTACCCTCCCGGCCGGGCAACACCACGACGAACGGCTCGACCTCGCGATGCTGGGGTAGGGTAGTGAGCTTCCACAACATGAAGCCACGGAGTTGCGGGAACGCACCTTCACGCACCACCCGTAGCAGGGCCCGCAACGCTCTGACCCGCTCCCCCGCATCCTCGGGCTGCGTTGCCCAGTGAACGCAAGTCAATGGCACCTCACCGTCGGGCTCCTGGCCCACGGTTTCCAGGACTTCAACTCGATGATAGGAGAAGGGGCGCACCGTGCTGCCCGCTTTCCTCGTCCAGCCGAGCTCGAGAAAGACCAGCGGCAGCGGCGTCCCGGTCGAGGCCGAGTCGTGACCCAGCGGCTCGAGCTCCGCTGCGATTTCGCGCCAGCTCGCTGCCAGCTCCTCGTCGAGCTCAGGCCCGCTGAGTCCCCAACGGCTCAGGGAGTAGTAGGCGTTGACGCCGACGGCATCGAGAGCGTCCCAAAACCCCACCTCGGCGAGCTGATCGAAATTCGCCGCATAAGTAAGCGGGCCCTCATAGTGCTGCCGAGTCTCGGCGATCAACTCGCGCCAAAGCTCTTCGTAGCGAGCTCGACGCCGGTTGAGCTGTTCCATGTCGACCTCCCCATCGCGCCAACCGGTGACAACCCGGGTCCAGGCACGATTCGCCTCCTCTTCGGCTCTTAGAAAGGCGTCCAGGCTCTCGTAGCGTGTGCCGTCGCGAAACTCGAGGTCAGGCTCCAGGAAAGTGTCGGGAACCGTTAGCGCACATTCGACGAGCCGCCCCCGAACCACCGCCGTGCGCTCCGGATCGAGAAAGTACTGGTAGAGGTCGGGGAGCTGCGTAATTTGCACGGTGGACGTCAGCGAGTTCAGCTCGCTGCCGATGGCAAGCAGCTCGACACCCTCGCGCTGGGCCAAATCAGCTCCCCAGAGAAGGAATTCTCGATAGCGTGCGAACCAGCTGTCGATCTCGTCTTCATCGGTCGGCCAGATCATGCCGTGCCAGAGGTGGCGATTTTCCGGCAATGCATGCTCGAGGGCGGTGCGCATCACGAGCACAACGCGCAGGCCGGCCGCGTGCGCGGCCCGAATCTCGTCGATCACACACGGGGCATCGGTCAGAAACCACATCTCCGACGAGCTCCAGGCAAGCTGGCGAGCGTAAAGCGTCACCTGAACACTATCGAGGCCGGCCGCGAGCACAGCATTCACCCAGGCGTCGAGATTCGGCTCGTTGACCTGAATTCCGCCCGACATCGGCGGAAGATGCCGCGGATCGGAGGTGCCGGGAGGTAGCCGGCGTGAATCATCACTGCCGGCACAGGCTACGAAAGGAATGACGACCGCGAGAACTGCTGAAACGGCGAAAAGCCGAGCGACAC
>JAUWTE010000150.1 GCA_030609765.1 Acidobacteriota bacterium | reverse complement strand
TGAACAGGACGAAGGCGTTGAACAGGACGAAGGCCGGGCTAGGGTTTGGCCTCCATCCAGTTCGGTCCCCAGCCGATGTCCACCTCGAGGGGCACATCGAGCTCGATGGCTCCTTCCATCTCTTCTCGCACCGCGCGCTTGGCCGCCTCGAGCTCTCCTTCGGGAACCTCCAGCACGAGCTCGTCATGCACCTGGATGATCATGCCGGTCGCGAGCCCCTCGTCACGCAGCCGCGCGTGCAGTGTCACCATGGCGCGCTTGATCATGTCGGCCGCCGTGCCCTGGATAGGCATGTTCACCGCAACACGCTCGCCGAACGACTGAACGGCACGCTGTGAGCTCATGAGCTCGGGAAGATGACGGATGCGGCCCAGTAAGGTGGTGACGTAGGCGTCTTCCTTTGCCCGTGCCACCGTTTCGTCGAGCCAGCCCCTCACCTGCGCGTAGATCGCGAAGTAGTTGTCGATAAACTCTCGCGCTTCCTTGAAGCTGATCTCGAACTCACGCGCGAGGCGCTGCGAACCCATGCCGTAGATGATGCCGAAGTTGATGACCTTGGCGCGGTCGCGCTGCTCGCGGGTCACATCGTCCGGCTCAATGCCGAAAATCGCAGCGGCCGTGGCGCGATGCACGTCCACGCCGTCGCGGAAGGCCGCACAGAGGCGCGGGTCGCCCGAGAGGTGGGCCATGATGCGGAGCTCGACCTGGGAGTAGTCGGCGGTCATTAGCAGATGGCCGTCGGCCGGAATGAACGCCTTGCGGATCTGCCGGCCGAGGGGCCGGCGGATCGGTATGTTCTGCAAGTTCGGGTCGCTGCTGCTCAAGCGACCGGTAGCTGCCACGGTTTGATTGAACGAGGTGTGAAGCCGGCCCGTTTCAGGGTTCAGCAGGGCGGGCAAGGCGTCGATGTAGGTGCTCTTGAGCTTGGCGAGCTCGCGATACTCGATGATTTGCCGGGCAATCGGATACTCGTCGGCGAGTTGCTCGAGTACCGCTGCACGAGTCGATCGGCTACCCGTCTTGGCGGTGCGGCCGCCGCTCGGCAGGCCCAGACGGTCGAATAGCACCTCGGCAAGCTGCTTCGGGGAGTTGATATTGAACTCACCCTCAGCGCCCTCGTAAATCTTCTCTCGCAGCACCTCGAGCTCGCCCCCGAGCTGCTTGCCCATCTTCGCCAGATAGTCGGGATCGATGCGAACGCCGCGACACTCCATGTCCACCAGCACATGCATGAGTGGCAGCTCGAGGTCGTGGTAGAGGCCAGTCAGGTTCTGCGCCTCGAGCTCGGGTGCGAACAGGTCTACCAGGCGGAGCGCGACGTCGGCATCCTCCGCGGCGTAGCCTGTGGCAACGTCGATCGGTACCTCGGCGAAGGTCGCGCCCTTCTTCGGAATGACGTCCTTGAAGCTCACCATCTTGATGCCGAAGAGGTCCATTGCGAGCCCATCGAGGCCATGCCCTGTGCGCGTCGGGTTCACGAGGTAGGAGGCGATCATCGTGTCGAAGGCAACGTGCACGTCCTCGATGTCGTATCGCCTCAAGACGATCAGGTCGTACTTGAGGTTCTGCCCGACGATGTCGATCGAGCCATCGGTCAGCAGGGGCTTCAGCAGCTCCAGCGCTTCGGCCACGCTCATGGCGTTCTCGGCCCGCAGGCCATCGTGTGCCAACGGGAGGTAGGTACCGGTGGCGTCCTTCCAGCTCAGCGCCACGCCGACGATGTGGGCGCGCGTCGGCTCGACGTGCGTCGTTTCGAGATCGAAGGAAACTCGACCAACCTTGCGAATCTCTTCGATCGCGGCTTTCAGGTCGTCGCTCCCGGTGAGCGTCCAGTAGTCAGTTTCCTCGGCGCCGACATCGGTGAACTCCTCCGTCAAGTTGCGAAACTCGAGCTCGGCGAACAGCTCACGCGCCGCCTTGCGGTCGGGCTCTTTCAAACGCAGGGCATCGAGATCGAGCTCCAAGGGCAAGTCGGTGAAGATGGTGGCGAGCTCCTTCGAAAGGCGCGCCATGTCGGCGTCGGCTTTCAGCTTCTCGCCGTACTTCATCCGGGTGATCTCGTCGGCATGCTCGATGGCGTTCTCGATGTCGCCGTATTCCTCGAGGATCATCCTGGCACCCTTTTCGCCGATTCCCTTCACGCCGGGGATGTCGTCGACGCTGTCGCCCATCAGAGCTAGCAGATCGGGGATGCGCTCGGGCGGGACGCCGTACTTGTCGGCGACGCGGGCGGCATCGTAGGTGCTGCGCCCGCCACGCTCGGAAAGCATGGTGACGCCGTCACCCACGAGTTGCAGGAGATCCTTGTCCTCCGAAACGATCACCGTCTCGATGCTGTTGGCTCGAGCCTTCGTTGCCAGCGTGCCGATGACGTCATCGGCCTCGTAGCCCTGGATCTCGAGGACGGGCACGCGAAGGGCCTCGCAAACCCTCCTGACGTAGGGAAACTGCGAGATCAGGTCCTCCGGCGTCTCTTCGCGGGAGGCCTTGTAGCCCGGGTAGGCCTCATGCCGAACGGTGGGACCCGGCGGATCAAAGGCGGCGGCGACGTAGTCCGGCGCCTCCTCGCGCAGCAGACGCCGCAGCATGTTCGTGAACCCATAGACGGCGTTCGTGGGCATGCCGGTCGAGTTCGAGAGCTCGGGAATGGCGTAGTAGGCGCGGAAAATGTGCCCACTTGCGTCGATCAGGAAGAGGCGGGTCTTTTTCTTGCTGTTCTTGCTCACGGGGCCAAGCTAGGCGGCGATTGGCCGTGACGTCAAGCGGGGTGCCGCTGTAAGATAGCCGTATGTGGCGATTCCCCGGCCCGCATGGGGGTCGCCGGCGATCTTCAAACGAGCGCTCCCCGGCGTGAAAATGAGCGTGATACCTGTCCAGGCGGCGTCGGCTGGCTAACACCGCCAAAGCTTGGTCACTGTTGATCACGTGCGTTTTGCGGTGGTACAGTCGTGTGCAAAGGGGCGTTAATCACGATGAATCGCATTCCGCAGGCAGCCCGCACGGGTACTCCTGTCTACCCGGTCCTCTTGCTCGCGGTATTGGTGTGCCTGGTGGCAGCGCAGCCGGCCCTTGCCAGCGCGCATGAGAAAAGCGCCTCGAACGGGCCAGGGAACGGCTCTTCCTCGGCGAAGGGCTCCGAGCTCAGGGGCACGGTTTACGACGGCTCCGGTTTGCCGCTCATCGGCGCCCTGGTAGCCGTGGCTCTGCCGGACGGCGCGCGCTCATTGACCGTATCGGACACGCGAGGCCGATTCGTCCTGCTGGATCTTCCCCCTGGCATTTATACGCTGATGGCGCAGAGCCTCGGTTTCGTGAATGCCGTGCTGCCCGGTGTCGTGGTGCCGCGACAAGAGCCGTTGAGCCTACAGCTCCGGGCAGAGACCGAACTGACCTCCCTGCTCTCCGCGGCAGCGCCTCTCGACCTGGGGTGGGCATTCCGCCCGCGCGTGCGTGATGTTCTGCGTCAAAGCGAGCCCACGGCTGTGCCGACCGCCGGGAATGAGGCTCCTCCCGAGATTCCTTCCGTTGCTCCGGAGGCCGGTCCGGTGAGCACCCAGTCGACCTTCGGCGGCTTTGCCGAACTCGCGGGTGAGGTGAGCTTGCTCACGCTGGCGCCATTCATCGGCGCTTCTTTCGACAGTGCGAGCACGACGGCATTTTCGCTCGCCGGCAGCCATCTCGATGGGAGCCAGAGATGGGTGGTGCGTGCCCAGATTGCGGATCACGGTTTCATGCGCGCCAGTAGCCAGGTCGATCGGGTGGTCAGCGAATCCCACGCCCTGCGCTTCGGTGCTGGCTATGCGGCGCAGGATGTGGCCATCGCGGACCTCAACCAGGGCTTCGAGACCATGTGGGTCGGTAGCCTCGCCGCCGAGGATCACTGGCGGCTGGGAGAGACGATCCTCCTTTCGTCCGGCCTGCGCTTCGAGCACTACAACTACCTTGATACTCCTGGAGTCGTCTCGCCGCGGATTGAAGTGGCGTACGCACCGATTGAATCTCTCGTTTTCCGCTCGGGTGTTTACTACGACGCCGAAGCCCCAGGGCTGGCTGAGCTCAGCTTCGAGATTGATCCAATGGCGGTGCGCTACATGGATATTCTGACCATGGACGGCCTCGTGCCCGAGCGGGCGCGGCGCTACGAGTTCGGAGTCGAGAAGTCGACGAACAATACGGAGCTGCGTGCCCGCGCCTACTACGGCGAGGTCAGCGACGAGCTCATGAGCGTCTACCTGGCAAGGCCCTCCGGGCGCAGCGACTACACGGTCTTCAATTTGGGCGATTCCGTGAACAGAGGCTTTGCCATCAACGTCAGGCGCACGTTCATGGAGCGGCTGGCAGGACATGTCAGCTATGCGTATGACCTGCGCACCGGCGCGGACCTGCCCTCCGAGATCACCACGGGTCAGGGGGGTGTGACGATCGAGTCGCCGGCAGGAGGCAAGGCAATTCCCATCAACAGCATCCACGAGCTGAGTGCGGGAGTGGAGACGGTGTTTGGTAAACACCAGACCCGGCTGTTTGCCACCTATTTGTGGAAGCAGGGAATGCCGGTTGTGCGCCAAGGCACGCTTGGCGATGTGTACAAACGGTTCGATGTGAAGGTGCGACAGCCACTCCCATTCCGCGCCTTCTCGAGTGAGTGGTCGGCATTGGTCCAGGTGCAGACTCTATTGGGCCAGCAATACGACGGCATCTTCGATCTGAACCTCAACGACGTGCCCGTCCTCTCCCGCCTGGTATCAGGCGGCCTCGCCGTTCGGTTCTGAGTCGCATCGGCAGCAATCATTTCCAGCAGAAGATTGGATCCAGCCTCGCCATGCGAACCGCAAGAAGGCGGCGGTTGGACACTCGAACAGCTGCCGCGACGTCATGATTGAGGACCGTCGGATCCAATTTGTTGAATCCACAAACCAAATATTTGGATCTACGATTTCCTGTAATTGCGGGGAGATTCTAAACACCTTTGAACAAAGAGTTTACGGACTGACTTCATATCCATGGAGTTGGTATGCTGTTTGCTAGAGTAGTCCTATCGTAGCAGTGGGGGCGCGCCTGAGCGCCACCTGAGCTGCGCGATCGAGACCGGAAATGACAACAGATCAACAGCGCGTTGAAGCACTGCGGCTGGTGGGGTTCCTCACCCTGGCCGCGGTCCTGGTGTTCCTCGGCGCCATAAGCATCGCCAACCGCTTTGCCTATGAGGAGCACACCGACGGCGTTACCTGGGAGGCCCAGGGCGGCGTTCTGGTGGCCGGCGAGGTCCTGCCCGAGGGATCAGGCGCGCGGGCCGGGGTGGTGCCGGGCGATCGAGTCGTGCGCGTAGGTGGAAGCAGCGCAACGAGCAGCGGCTCACCACTGACGCCCGAGCTCGTCGAAGCACTGCTCTGGGAGCGCCCGGTAGGTACCCGTTTGGAGTACGAGGTCGAAAGAGGATCGGGCACCGAGACTCTTCTGGTCAGGGTTGCGGGTGAGCCGGTGCCGGCCCGCACCTACTTCTATCTCTGCCTGGTTGGTACCGCATTCCTGGTGGCGGGCCTGTTCGCGTTGCTGCGGCAACGCGAGGGCAGTGCCGGGCATCGCTTCTTTTGGCTGGCGATTGCTTTCTACACGGTGCTGGTGCTTACCCCGACACGGCCGGGCGACCCCCTCTTCGACGCCATCTTCTGGGCCGATGACATTGCCCGAAATCTGCTTCCCGGGCTGTTTGTGTATTTTGCGCTGACCTTCCCCCAGCCGAAGCCTCATTACCTGAAGAACCGTACGGCCTGGCTTTTCGGCGTTTTCGGGCCGGGCGTCCTGCTGACGTTTCTGAATCTCACCGTGACCCTGGCCGACACCAGCTTGCCGTTGAGCTCGAGCACCCGGTACGCGATTCTGCGGACTGTCTCTAATCTCGGCCTTTTCTATATCGCCGGCTCCCTCGGCCGCGGGGTTTTGTTGCTGGCACATAGTTACAAGGAGACCACTTCCCCGATTGAGCGTAAGCGGCTGCAGTGGCTGATCGGAGGGACGGCGATCGGCGTGTTTCCATTCGTCGTCATCTATGTGCCGCTCTTCGTATTCGATATCACCTCATCGCGCCTTATCGATTTGGCCGTCCTGCCGCTATTGCTCGTGCCGATTTCGTTCGGCTACGCGGCTGTCAGCTTCCGGCTGTGGGACGTCGAGGTCATCCTCAAGCGCGCCCTCGCATACGCTCTCGCCGCTCTCGCGGTCCTTGGGGTCTATCTCGGTGCCGAATGGGCCTTGCAGAGAGTGCTAGGCGGGATCGACCCGCAGCTCGCGCAAGCCGGAGCACTCATCGCCACTCTCCTTGTGGCCTTCGCCTTTGCTCCTCTGCGGGACCAATTCCAGGAGTGGCTCGACCGCCTGCACTACCGTGAGCGTTACCGGTCGAGACGCGGCTTGGTGGATTTCGGGCGGCAGCTCAACACCGAGCTGAACCTGAACCAGGTTGTCGACCTTCTGATCCAGCGCGTTCGGAAGATGGTTGCTGTCGGGAGGGTGGCGGTCCTCCACAAGCCGGAAGACTGCACCTGCCTGCAGCTCGTGCCCGCGGTTCCTGATGACGGTGAGGGGAAGCGGCTATCCGACAGCTTCTCGGATTTCCTCGGCTCGGCCTTGGTGAGCCGCGAGTTCCTGTACATCGACGATCTATCGGCCCTGCTCGACGAGTTTCCGGAAGACCGCGAGGTTATCGTCGAAGAAGACCTGGCCTACTTTCTGCCGTTGATGGTCAAAGGTGAGGTACTCGGGGTGTTGGCTCTCGGCCGGACGATTTCGGGCGACTACCTTTCGTCGGAGGACCTGCGCATTCTCGAGATGCTGTGCTCCCACGCGGCGCTCGCGCTCGATAACGCTGTGCTTTACCAGCAGGCGGAAAAGAGAGCGCGTGAGTTCGAGCGCCTGAAAAATTACAGCGAGAACATCGTCGAAAGCATCAAGGTCGGTGTCATGGTTCTCGACGTCGATGGCCAAGTGCGTTCGTGGAACCGCTCCATGGAGAGCCTGAACGGCGTGGCTGCCAGCGACGCGGTCGGCCGCCAATTCAACGACTTGTTCCCCACCTCATTCGTTGCCGCACTCGAGCGGGCGCGGCGGCGCGTGCAGACCGGTGACGAGCCTCTGGCCTCCGCCTACAGGGTGGCGATGCGTACCACTGATGGCCGTGACCGGGTCGTCAACATTTCGGCGGCGCCACTGCTTGGAGCGGAGGGCGCGTACGGTTCGGTGGTCATGGTTGAAGATGTCACCGACCAGACCGAGCTCGAGTCGCAGCTTCGGCAGTCGGATCGCCTGGCGTCGGTCGGGCTACTGGCCGCCGGTGTGGCACACGAGGTCAACACGCCACT
>JAUWTE010000445.1 GCA_030609765.1 Acidobacteriota bacterium | reverse complement strand
CTCGCGGAGATCTTTCCCGGGCTTGAAGTAGGGAACAACCTTGGCCGGCACATCTACCTTCGCGCCGGTCTTCGGGTTGCGCCCCTGTCGCGCTCCCCTGTGACGTAGCTTGAACGAGCCAAAGCCGCGCAGCTCGATCTTTTCACTACGTCGCAGGGATTCCACGATGGCCTCGAAGAACGTGTTGACCACTAGCTCGGAGTCTTTCTTGCTGAGCCGCGAAATCGCCGCAACCTCCTCAACTAGGTCCGCTTTTGTCATCCGCAGCCCTCCTGGTTCGTCCTGCCTCGATTCTTGCTACTCCTCGTCCTTGTCCTCGTCCTTGTCCTCGTCCTCGATCTTGGAAGACCTTGGAAACAGGATCTTACCAACGACGTCGCCGACCGAGATCCTGCCGTCCTGCTGGTAGGCGCTCAACGGCTCGCTGACAGGCACCGGCTTCGGCTCCCTCTTCGTCGGCGGACCTGGCTCGAGGTCCTTGGCGGACAGCGCGATCTTGTGTGCGTCGGCGTCGATCTTGAGGATCTTCACCTGCAGCTTCTCACCCACAGTGAGCTCGTCGGCAGGATCTTTCACGTGCCTGTCGGCGATCTCGGAGACGTGCACCAGCCCCTCGATGCCCTCGTCGATCTCGACGAACGCCCCGAAGTTGGTGAGCTTGGTGACCGTACCCGGGATGACCTCGCCCACCTGGTGGGTCTCGGCATACTTGTCCCAGATATTGGGGCGAAGCTGCTTGAGACCCAGAGATAGACGCTGCCGCTCCGCATCGACGCTCAACACGGCAACTTCAACCTCCTGGCCCTTGTGGAGGATCTCGGACGGGTGCTCGATGCGCTTGGTCCACGACATGTCGGAGATGTGGATCAGGCCATCGATACCCTCTTCGATCTCGACGAAGGCACCGAAGTCGGTCAGGTTTCTCACCCGCCCCGAAATGATGTTGCCTTCCTCGTACTTCTCCGCGATCAGGCGCCACGGGTTGGGCTCGGTCTGCTTCATGCCAAGGGAAATGCGGCGGTTGTCCTCGTCGACATCGAGAATCACCACATCGACCGAGTCACTCACCTCCACGAGCTTCGACGGATGCTTGATGCGCTTGCGCCAGGACATCTCGGAGATGTGCACCAGCCCCTCGACGCCCTCTTCGAGCTCCACGAAAGCGCCGTAGTCGGTGAGGCTGACCACCTTGCCATGCATGCGGGCACCAGCGGGGAACTTCTCCGCCACGCCAACCCAGGGATCGGGCATGCGCTGTTTGTAGCCCAGCGAGACCCGCTCACGCTCGGGGTCGAAGCTCAAGACCACGATTCCGATCGTGTCACCGATGCCGAGCAACTCGGTCGGATGAGAGATCCTGCCCCAAGACATATCTGTGATGTGCAGGAGCCCGTCGATACCACCGAGGTCCACGAAGGCGCCGTAGTCGGTGATGTTCTTGACCACGCCATCCAACTGATTGCCCGGGATGAGCTGGGTCAGGGTCTCCTTCTTCTCCTCGGCCCGCTCTTCCTCGAGAACCATCTTGCGAGAAACGACGACGTTGGCGCGTCGCTTGTTCAGCTTGATGACCTTGACGCGAATCTCTTCCCCGGTCATCGACTCCAGGTTGCGCACCGGCCTGATGTCCACTTGCGAACCAGGCAGGAAAGCTCGAACACCGATATTGACGGCTAGGCCACCCTTGACTCGATCGACGACGACGCCTTCGATGATCTCGTCGTTCTTGAAAGCATCTTCGATCTTGCCCCAGACCTTCATCTTCTCGGCTTTTTCGCGCGAGACGACTACATTGCCATCCTGGTCCTCACGGCGTTCCAGCAGGACCTCGACCTCATCGCCAACCGCGATACTGACGAGGCCGTCCTCGTCGCGGAACTCGTGAGCGTTGATGATCCCTTCGGATTTGTAGCCGATATCAACGATGATCTCGTCAACGCTCACTTCGAGCACACGACCGGTTACCACTTCACCCTCGACCAGTTCCTTGAGGCTCTGGTCGATCAACTGCATCAGAGTCTCGGCGTCGACGTCTACTCCGTCGCCGAGAGCTGTTAGTAAATCAGCCAACGTAGTCTTCTCGCTATCGCCGGATGGCTCGATCGCAGAAATCTCCGACATGCGTATTCAAACCTCCAGGAAGGGTGAGATTTGCCCGTGACGGACGGGCGGAAGTCCTTATGCTATGCGGCCTTGCATGAACTGTCAATGCAATCGATCGACGCGGAATGCACCATCTGAACGCGGTTCCGATCAGGATGAATCGGCCCCGACGGCTGCGCCGGAGGCGTCGATTCGTAGTGCGGCCAACATGATGGCCAAGCTTTCTTCGATCGTCTGCTCGCTGGTGTCGATCAGGATGGCGTCATCGGCGGCTCGCAACGGTGAGGTTTTCCTCGAGCTGTCGCGCCGGTCGCGTTCCTTCACGTCCTTGCTCGCGGCCCGGTTGGAGCTCTCTCCCCACTGCGCTGTGCGTCTCTCGATGCGCACGTTTTCGTCGGCCACGATGAAGAACTTACAGTCGGCATCGGGCAGCACAACGGTGCCGATGTCCCGGCCCTCCATGACCACGCTGGCTTGCGCCAGATCGCGCTGCAGCGCAACGAGCCACGCACGCACCTCGGGGATGACGGCAACGGTGGAGGCGCCGCTGCTGACCTCCGGATCGCGGAGATGGCCGGTCACATCGCGCCCGTCCACGAGCACACGAAACGCATCGGGGTCAGCGTCGACGGTCATTTCGGTTCGCGCCAGGAGGTCGAGAATCTCCTCCGGCCCATCGGCCCCCGCCTGCAGCACCTTCCAGGCGAAGGCGCGGTACATGGCGCCGGTGTCGACGTAGGCCAAACCCAGACGGCGTGCCAGCTCCAGCCCCAGGGTCGATTTTCCCGACCCGCTGGGCCCGTCGATGGCGACCCTGATCGCTTGCCTCATTGGCTGTTGGTGCCTCCTGGTTCGCGGCCCGTCGTGGCCGCCTCGGTCGCTTCCGTGGAGGCGCCGTTTCGTTCCTCACGGGCCTGCACCTCCCGGCGCAGCGCCTCGACCTCCTGTGCAGTGAGGCCACGGTACTCCCCGGCCTGCAGATCATCCAACTTCAGCGAACCGATCGCCACACGCAGGAGACGCAGCACGGGAGCATCGATGAGCGCGAACATGCGACGAATCTGGTTCTTCTTGCCCTCATGCAAAGTGACGCGAAGGCGCGAGCTCGTGCGGGTCACCGGGCGCGTGCTCGTGATGATCTCCAGGCGCTCGATCGTACAGGGCAATGTGCGCTGCCTTTCCACCTGGTCGTTCGGCTGACCGTCCACCCGGCCTTCCGGCGGGTCTTCCACCTGGTCGTTCGGCTGGCTTTCCCCCTGGTCGTTCGACTGCCCGTACATCCGGCCTTCCGGCTCCACTTCCAGAAACACGCCTCCCGCCAATCGCCGCAGATCTTCCTCGCAGGGCTCGCCCGCCACCGTAACCTCGTATTCCTTGGCCACGCCGCGCCCGGGGCGGGTGATCGCTTCCATGAAATCGCCGTCGTTG
>JAUWTE010000449.1 GCA_030609765.1 Acidobacteriota bacterium | reverse complement strand
TCTCGAACTGATCGGAGTGCCGGTAGTGGGGGCGATTGGTCAGAAGGATATGCTTGGGCGTCTTGTGCCCCTCGAACCACTCGAGCCCCTCCGCCGGCACCCGGGGGTCGATCAGTACCGCCGGATCCGTGGCCTCGATGTAGTAGGAGTCGATGTCGTACTTGATTCCTTCGTGGAACGTTATCCAGTGAAAGACGCCGGGAAGAATCTCTTGCATGATGGCTCTCCTCTTCGAATTGAGCTCGGATCGCTCGCAGTTCTGAATGTGCTCGAATCTCCTCCAGCTTACGAGCAGGCCACTGGCGCTTCAATGGCAGGGGCAGGGAGGCTCCCGGCGAAACCGCCGCGCACCCATTGAAATCAGAGGTGCAATCGTGCGGTACTCAAGAGAAGAGTCCATATCAAAACTTGGCGAGGTGGTGGGCGAGAGGTGCATCGCAGATGGCAGAGGTGAAGGTCGGCACGGTCGTTCACTTCTTTGACAGAATCGGTGTCGCGGCCATCGAGTTGATGGGTGACGTGACGGTGGGCGATCAGGTGAGGTTTGTGCGTCGCGGGCGGGTGCTGTTCGAGCAGAAGATCAGCTCGATGCAGATCGAACACGATCCAGTGGCGGCGGCCCGCAGAGGCCAGAGCATTGGCCTGAAAACGGACGAGAAGGTGCGCGAGGGCACCAGAGTGTATCGGGTCGAACCGCCTGGTCAGTAGCTGATCAGCCGAAGGCCGGGCACCCGGGCGAGGTCACTCTGGTTGCGGGTTACAAGCGGCGCATCTTCGACTGCCGCAGCCGTGGCAATCAGCAGATCCATGGCCGGCACGGTCTCGCCCCGTCGAGACAACTCAGCCAGGAGCCTTCCGTATACCGCAGCGAAACGGTGGTCAGGGTAGGCCACCGCTATCAAGATTCCGGCCCATCTCGCGGATTGGAGCAGACAGCGTCACTCCGCCCGCAGCGCGATCATCGGGTCGACCCGAGCGGCGCGGCGGGCGGGGAGGGTGCAGGCCACCAAGGCCGCCAGGACCAACACTATGGTGGCCGCGGCGAAGGTGGCCGGGTCGTGCACGTCGAGCTCGTAGAGGTAGCTCTCAAGCAGATTGGTGGCGGCATAGGCGCCGATTAGGCCTAGCGCCAGACCGACCAACGTCAAGATCAGCCCGCGCGCGACGACCTCTCGCAAAATCCGGCCGCGGTTGGCTCCCAGCGCCTTGCGGATACCGACTTCGCGGGTCCTTTGCGCTACCGCGTAGGCCATGACGCCATAGACGCCGATCACGGCCAGGGCGAGAGCGGCAAATCCGAAGGTGCCGATCAGGAGCGTCCGGAAGCGAGGCTCGGCGACCTGTTCCGAGAGTCGATCCCGCATCGACATCATCCCTGTGAGGGCGATGTCCGGATCCATCGAGGAGACGATCTGGCGGATCGGTGAGATCAGAGCGTTCGGGTCGGTTTCAGTGTGAATGACCGCCGGCATGCCCCAGGCGAACTCACCGCTGGCTAAGGGGACGTAGATCTGTGCGGTCGGCGCCAGGTGGAGCCGTCGATGCCGGGTGTCGGCAGCGACGCCGATGATCGTGCGCCAGTCTTCGGAATCCTCGAGTTTGAGCCTCTTGCCGACAGCATCGCCGTCGGGCCAGTGGCGCCGTGCCAGCGATTCGTTGACGATCACGGTTCCCGGGGCGGGCGGCCGATCGCGATCGTCGAAGTCACGACCCCTGATGATGGGTATGCCCATCGACTCGAAGTAGCCAGGAGACGAGCCCAGGAGCTGGGTGCTCGGTTCCTGATCCTCCTCGTACTGCTCGCCCTCGACCTCGTAGTCGTACCACCAGAACTCGGTATACGGCAGATACAGAGCAAGGGCGGCGGTCCGCACGCCGGGAAGCGCCCGGATACGCACAAGGAGCTCCTCGTGGAAGGCGTCGACGGCCTCGAACTCGGCGTACCGCGGCTGCGGCAGGCGCGTCTGGAAGGTGAGGACGTTCTCGGGGGTGAAGCCGTGTTCGACCGTGACGAGATCGTAGAAGCTCTGCAGCAGCAACCCGGCGCTGATCAGCAGAACCACTGCGAGGGCAACCTGTGCCACCACGAGCCCGTCGCGCAGGCGGCCGTGGCGCCCGCTGCCCGATGATCCTCTGGATCCGGCGCTCAGCCCTGAGATCAGGTTCGCCCGTGAAGCCCGCTGTGCCGGCATGAAGCCGACCACCAAGCCCACCAGGGCAGCAATACCAAAAGTGAAGGCAAGCACGCCGGCATCGACGCCTATCTCCTCCTGGCGCGGCACCGACACGGGGCTCAGAGCGACCAGCGTGTCGGTAAGGTAGATGGCCAGCATCAGCCCGAGGCCACCACCGACCAGGCTGACCAGGGTGCTCTCCGTGAGGAACTGCTGCGCGAGTCGGCCGCGTCCGGCACCGAGTGCGGCGCGCACGACGTACTCCTTCTCGCGCCCCGTCGCCCGTGTGAGTGTGAGGTTGACGACGTTGATGCAGGCGATGAGAAGCACCCCGATGACGGCTGCCATGAAGATCAGAAGCACGGGGCGCACCTCGCCCACCAGATGCCGATGCAGCGTGATCATGCCGGAGCTGAACTCCATCTCACGGCCTTGGCTGGCCGTGAAGGTCACCGTCTGCGCTGCGAGCTGTGCTTCCGCTTGCTCCCGGGTGAGGCCATCCTTGATGCGGCCAAGGAGCTGGTAGTTCCACGAGCCCGGCCTGCGATGCACTCTGGCCATCGGCAGCCACAGCTCCTCCCTCGTACTGGGGAAGGAGAACCCCGGCGGCATGACGCCGACGATCGTGTGCTGATTGTCGTTGATCGTGATCGTTTGGCCGATCGTCTCAGGGTTGCTGCCGAAGCGGTTCTGCCACAGCCCGTGGCTCAGGATCACCGCGTCGGGTGCGCCCACCTCGTCCTCCTCTGCCGTGAAGTTCCTGCCGACGATCGGTTGTGCCCTCAAAAGAGGGAACATGGTGGCCGCGACATACGCCGCGCTCATGGGCTCGGCAGACTCACCCAGGTTGGCGATGATGCTCAGGCTGCGGCCGGGTCCGAAATCCTCCCATACGGCGATGTCCTCGAATACGGTCTGTGTTTCCCGCCATGCTTCATAGCTCGGCCACGTAGTGCTGAAGCGAAACCATGAGTCCTCGCCGCCCATCTCGAGGATGCCTTCCACCATCTCCTTGGCTTCGTTGTTGACCGGGGCGAAGTCGAAGACCATGAGCCGATCGGCATCCTCGTACTCGAGGGGCCGCAAGAGCACGGCGTTCACCACCGTGAAGATCGCCGTGGTGGCGCCGATGGCCAGCGCCAGCGTCAGCACGGCCGCAATCGTCCAGCCGGGTTCACGCATCAGCGTGCGGACGGAGTAGCGAAGGTCCTGCGATAGCGTGTCGATCATCGGTGCGCGTGTATTCTCTGGGGGGCGAGACGGCGAGGTTTCTGGCCGCTTCAACTCTCGGCGTCGTTTCAGGCTGGGACCGACCGATTGCCGGAGCTGGCGCCAGTACCAG
>JAUWTE010000068.1 GCA_030609765.1 Acidobacteriota bacterium | reverse complement strand
GTCTCCGAGAGCAGCCGGTCGAGCGGTGGCGGACGGAATTCCGGGTCACCGGCATAGGCCAGACGACTCCAAAAGGCATGCTTGGTCACCTCGGCGAAGCTGTGCAGGTACGGAACCGTGTTGTGGCCAAGCTCACCAGCATCGTACTGGCTCATCAGCCCGAGGCGAATGAGGGAGGGAAACGCCGTTGAAGGCGGTGACGCCGTCATTACTTGCACACCGCGGTAGTCGATCTGGATCGGTTCCCACCAGTCAGCCTCGCTCAGCAGCAGATCCTCGAGAGCGAGGAAGCCGCCCGCTTGCGCCATTGCCGCCGCTACGGCCTCGCCCAGGGAGCCTCCGTACATCGCGCCCGGGCCCTCCTGAGCGATCTGAGCCAGCGAGCGCGCCAGATCCTCCTGCACCAGCCGTTCGCCCTCCTGCAGGGGCCGCCCGTCCTGGCCGTAGATCGCCTGAGCATGGGGTGCAAACTCATCGAACGCGCTTGCGATCAAACCCGCGGTGCGGCCATCGATCTCGAAGCCATCGGCGGCGGCGCTCATGGCCGGGGCAAACAGCTCCTCCCACGACAGAGTTCCGTATTCCTCCGACATGGCCTGCCAGGCACGAAGGTTTCCTGGCGTAGAAACCGCCTTCGCACCGCGACGGTTCTCGCGGTATCCAGGGGTCGGCGGACGGAATAAGTCGGAGTCGACAGCCCGAGGAATTCGGTCACTGGCGTTCAGAAACCGGCCGCGCCCCTCCCCGGCGTCGTAGATCAGTATCGTCCCGTAGCCGCCCACACCCGACATCATCGGCTCGACGACGTTCAGCGTTGCGGCAACCGCGATCGCCGCGTCGAAGGCGTTGCCTCCTGCTTCGAGGATCTCGAGGCCGGCGCGTGTGGCGATGGGATGTGCCGAGCTCACCATGCCGAACTGGCCGGATGCCACGCCCTCCGGAACCTCGGGAGGCGTGGCCGCCGGCGCGTTCGCGCCGGGCTCGCCGGCACAACTCACCAACCCAGCGAGGAGAGCAACCAGAACCAACGAGAGAATGTAACCGTACGAGGTCAGGAGGTTGCCGTGCGGCGTGGGGGTGCGACGGTGCGGGGTCCAACTCATGGGCGCCTACTCCTTAATGGGGTGTTGAGAAGCTCTGGACCGGGTCTCTCGGCCTGAGCTCTCGAGCTTGTCGTCAGGCGGAACCGGTAACCAGGCTGCTCGCGAGCCAATCGAGGTATTCCGCCGATCCTCCCACAATGGGCATCGCAATGATCTCCGGGCAGTCATATGGATGCCGATTCTGCAGTGTCGCGATCAACGGTTCCAGGTGCCGCTGGTCGGTCTTTACGATCAGCAGCACCTCGGAATCGCGGTGAACCTCTCCCTGCCATCGGTAGACCGACCGCATCCCACCGACCAGGTTGACGCAGGCGGCGAGCTGCTCAGCTACCAAATGCTCCGCGAGCGCCTCCGCTACATCAGTGTCTGGGGCAGTGCTGAAAACAACCAAACTATCGCTATTCATTGAATTCCCTCACGTGTAAAAACCTTGTCCACCGACGATTCTACTGTTAGCATCCGCCTGCTCACACGCACTGGGAACGGTAGCAGCAATGATTCTGTTCGGGACCGCCGGATGGCGGGGAATCATCGGCGAGGACTTCACTTTTGAGAACGTCCGCCTGGTCACCCAGGCGATCGCCAACGTCTTGCATCGACGTTCCACTCGCCCACCCTCCTTGGTCGTTGGCTACGACACCCGCTTCCTGTCGGAGAGATTCGCCACCGAGGCGGCCAAGGTCCTGTCGCACAATCGCATTCAGGCGCTTGTGTGCAAGCGGGACTGTCCCACTCCTGCCCTCTCGCATCTGATCAGTGACGGCAATCACTCCGGCGGCCTGAACTTCACTGTGAGCCACAACCCACCCGAGTACAACGGGCTGAAGTTCAGCGATGCGCATGGAGCACCTGCTCTCCCCGAGCTCACGGCCCGGGTGGAGGAAGAGGTACGGGCCATCCAGGCGGACTTCCAGGACGAGCATTTCCTCAACCAGGACTACTTCCAAGAGATCGATCCGACCTCCGGATATCTCGACCGGGTGCGCTCCCACATCGACCTCGATCTCATCGCCGCCAGTGGCATGAGGTTCAGCATCGATGTGCTTTATGGCACCGGGCGCGAGTGTCTCGATCGCATCATGATGGAGACGGGCACGGCCTGCCAAGTCTTGCACAATTTCCGAGATCCGTACTTCGGTGGCTACGGTCCGGACCTCACCCCGAAATCTCTCGCCGAGCTCAGCCTGAAGGTGGGGAGCACGCCCTGCTCGTTGGGTCTGGCGACTGATATCGATGCGGACAGGTTTGCCATCATCGATAGCGACGGGACCATTTTGAACCCCAACGATGGCCTCGGGCTACTGCTCGACTACATGCTCTCAGATCGCGGCCAGAGGGGGGACGTCGCCCGCACAGTGGCAACAACCCACCTCGTCGACCGTATCGCGGATGAACACGGGGTGAAGACCTACGAGACGCCGGTGGGCTTCAAGTACATCGGTGATCTCATCCGGCAAGGACAGGTGGTGATGGGCGGCGAGGAGAGCGCGGGGATCTCGATCCGCGACCACCTGCCGGAGAAGGATGGCATCCTCGCCTGCCTGCTGACCGCGGAGCTCGCTGCCAAACGAGGGGTCCCCCTCGCCAACCAACTCCAGGCCCTGTGGAAGAGAGTCGGTCGTTCGTTCCATGTGCGACACGACTACCGGTTGACACCCGCCATCGAGGTCGAGGTCGAGGACCGGCTGTACACAGCGCCATCCCGCTTCGCCGGTCAAACGGTTCGAGACGTCGTCGATATCGACGGTATCAAGCTGCTTCTCGACGACTCGTGGTTCCTCTACCGGCGCTCGGGCACCGAGGCCCTGCTGCGCTGCTATGCAGAAGCGCCCACAATGGAAAAGGCCGAGACTCTGCACGCCGCCGGGCGCGAGTACCTGTTCGGCAGTCATGAAGCGGAGATGGTATAGATAGAGGATTCACCGAATCTTCATCGGGCCTTTTCAAGTCCTTCTCTCCGGCAGTGCACTCTGGATTCGTGCACGCCCTCAGACCAAGAACCGATAGCGTAATTATGGCAAAAATCGAAAGAATTCGTGCCTACGAAATCCTGGACTCCCGCGGAAATCCCACCGTCGAGGTCGATCTCCATTCAGATGACGGCAGCTTCGGACGGGCCGGCGTGCCCTCCGGTGCCTCGACGGGGCAAGCCGAGGCGCAGGAGCTTCGCGACAACGATCCCGCCCGGTACGGTGGCATGGGTGTCCGGCATGCGGTGGCGAACGTCAACGGCGAGATCGCCAATATGCTCATCGGTATGAACGTCACCGACCAGGTTCGAATCGACGAAGCTTTAGTTGAGCTCGACGGTACACAGAACAAGTCCAGGCTCGGAGCCAACGCAATCTTGGGCGCTTCACTCGCGGTCGCGAAGTGTGCAGCTAACTCGGTCAATCTGCCGTTGTTCCGCTACATCGGTGGCGCCGCCTCACATGTGCTCCCCGTGCCGCTCATGAACGTCATCAATGGAGGCGCGCACGCCGACAACGCCATTGACGTACAGGAGTTCATGCTCGTCCCCGCCGGCCCGCCGACATTCAGCGAGGCGCTGCGCGCCGGGACCGAGTGTTTTCACGCGCTCAAGGGGCTCCTCAAGGAACGGGGCTACTCGACCAACGTCGGCGACGAGGGTGGCTTCGCCCCGGACTTGGGCTCGACGCGCGAGGCGCTCGAGCTTCTGGTTCTCGCCATCGAGAAGGCCGGCTACGTTCCCGGTGAGGAAGTCGCCCTGGCCCTCGATGTAGCCGCCACGGAGCTCACCAAGGATGGCTGTGCGCCCTACGACCTTCCGGGTGAGGGCCGCGAGAACCTGAGTGCCGAGGAGATGTCGGAGTGGTACGCCGACCTGGCCAACGACTTCCCGCTGGTGTCGATCGAGGATGGCCTCGGCGAAGAGGATTGGGAGGGGTGGCAGATTCTGACCCTCGCTCTCGGCGGCAAGATGCAGCTCGTCGGCGATGACTTGTTCGTCACCAACGTCGAGCGCGTCGCACGTGGCATCTCGGAGGCAGTCGGTGTGGCGGTGCTCATCAAGCCGAATCAGATCGGCACTCTCACCGAGACCCTGAGAGCTGTGAGCCTCGCACGCTCGTACGGCTACGCGGTGATGATCTCGCATCGCTCGGGCGAGACACCCGACACGACGATCGCCGACCTTGCGGTGGCGACCGGCTGCGGCCAGATCAAGGCGGGCTCGGTGACGCGCGGCGAGCGCCTTGCCAAGTACAACCGCCTGCTCCATATCGAGGCGAGGCTGGGCGACACGGCATACTACATCGGCTGGAACGCATTCCGGCCGATTCGCAGGCCGTTCCAGGAGATGTCGAACGGTTCGAAGTAGGCCGCCTGAGACACGGAGCCGGCCAGCTAGGATTCGCCGGCTCCGTACAGGTAGTCGCGGTCGATTCCGCTCTTGGTCAGGTGCCTGAGGTAGGCCTCTGGTGTCATCCCCTCGCGCGCTGCTAATACGCGCATGAGCACCACCGAGGCAGGCAGGATGGCATTCATGCCGAGGTTGGCCTTGCGCTGTAAAATCCGATCGACTCTCTCCTGGGAGAGATCCGGCCCCAGCGCGCCCGCCATCACTAACTCGTCGGGATCGTCGGGAAGGGATTCGCTCGCCTCGAGAGTCTCGTAGGTCTCCTGAGCCGCTTGACGCTCCAACATCAACAAAGACCGATCAACTGACACCAGGTCGCCGAGCTCATCCACGCGCTTGCCGACGAAAAGTGGCGCGACCTTCGTGTTGAAGTAGTGCACGGCACGTAGCACGCCGTGCCCGCCATAGCGGTACGGGTCCCCGTCGATGAGGTGCACGGCCTCGGCTGTACCCGACGATGTGGCCACGGGCACTGAGGCTTCGAAGCTGACACCGTTGCTGAGCACAACGAGCGCCCGGGTCGTAGCGGGGCCGGCGCTCGTCTGACCTTCAACCGCTCGCAATGTGACGATCCGTGCATCACCGGGAAGTACCGGTGTGGGTTCTCCTAAGCGAATCCCGTCCATAGCGTCGGCAACGCGCTGGTATTTGTGAATCCTCTCCGCCAGTCGCGCACCACCGCACTTGAGAGCCAACGAGTTGACTGCCAAGCCGAGCTCTGCCTCGATGTAGTCGACGCCCGACTTCGAACGATGCGAAACGATGACAGGAACGTCCCGATCCTGAGCCGCCTTGATGGCGAGGAGCGTCTCCGAAATAGTGCCGATCTGGTTCGGCTTGATGAGGGCGGCGTTGACCAGGCCATCGTCGATCGCCCCTGCCACCAAGGTGTCGTTGGTAACAATGAGATCGTCCCCGACAATGAGCACCCTGCCGCCCAGAACCTGGGTGATCTTCAGCCAGGCGCCCGTATCCCGCTCATCGAACGGGTCCTCGAGCGAAACGATCGGAAAGCGATTCAGCCATTCCTCGTACATGCCCAGCAGCTCGTCGCTGGTGACAACCACCTGCTCTGTTCCCGAGCGCATGTAGAACTGGTAGTAGCCGATGGCATCCGTCTTGGCCGATTCGCGGTAGGCATCGGCAAGCGAGTTCGCGGCGGCGTCAATGGCGATCCAGACACCGGCCCGATGACCGGCCTCCTTGAGGATTCGGATCGTGCAATTCCGGTCGGCGTCGGAGAGGTCCTGGCGGAGATCGTTTCCTGAGAAGATATCCGTCTGCAAGAACTCAAGATCCGCGGGCGCGAGCCCCGAGAGCCGCGGAAGAGCCTCCACTTCCTCCCAGGTATCGAGGACGTTCGAGTGCAATCCTCCCGCCTCGTAGCCGGCCTCCCCGATGGCCTGAACGATCACCTCCAGCACTCTCTCCTCGTAGCGGTCGAAGGTCCCGACGATGCCACCCTCGATGCCAATTCCGACGAACTTCATTCCCTCGGCGTTTTGAATGATCTGCATCGCCCGGTTCTGCACGCTGTTGCAGATCTCGGCGGCCTCGACGTTGTTCACCGCGATGGGAACGATCATGAACTCCTGCAGGCTGATGTTGCCGCCCTGGTGGCTAACGTGCTCTCCGCCCTGGATCGTGTTGCGCATCTGCCACGGAGCCCACTGCTGCCGGCTACCGTCGGGGCTCGTAGCCAGGTACATGCCTTGGGAGCGCATGCGCTGCAAGATGGTGGCGCGGCGCTCGGTAAACCCGGCGACACGCTCGGCGGCTGTTTCTTCTTCCCCCGCCCTGGCACCGGCGGCGAGCCACGCCTTGTATTTCTGGTAGGCGCCGTCGTCAGTGCGGGTAACGTCGAGGTACGAGACAACACCCAGGGCGATCAGTAGGCGCCCTGCGTAGATGACGGCCATGGCCTGGACAGGCATCGTGCCGAGGAAGAACAGCCCGGCACCGTAGGCGATCAGGCCCGGAGGGAGGGTTAATCGCGACATCATTTGATCGGCCATGGGCCCGGCAGCGCTCACGGCGAGGGTGGCATCACCACCCATCTCGAGTGGCACGAAGTAGCCACCCTCGGTTTTCCTCACGCCCCAGAACCGACCGTAGGGGATGCTCAGGAACATCCCCGCGTACCAGCGAGCTCTGCCAACAGCGCTACGCCCACTCTCCTCGACCTCGAGGTTGAAACGCTCCTGGTCGTGATCCCTGAGCGCATTGGCACGCCCAGCCTTGAGAAAGTGGGCCATCTCATGAACGGAAATCACCGTGTGCCAGGTAAGGAAAGCGATCAGCAGGCCCGTGCCGAGCTCGACCCCGAAGAAGAAGGATATGAAGGCCCACGTGATGACGCCCTCCCAGGCCAACTGCACCAGGTGGGCCAGCACCCCCAGAAGGGCTGCCACGTGGAACGCCATGAACTTCTGGTTGGCGAGAATCCAACCTGAGCGAAGCGACGGTGTTGCAGAAGGCTCGTGCACGAGGAATGCCCTCCCTGGTTCCCTGCCCCACGGTACCGAACAGAAGAAACGACTTCCGTATCCCCCGACAGGTGAGCGACCAAGGGCCCCTCGGTCGCCCCTTCGTTAGTCTGACCCTAGTATCCGCAATAGAAGCCCGTCTGACAATCTCTCGGCTCGAAACCGCCCCGCCGGCAACGCTGAAGTAGCTGTGCGTGCCTCTTTGCCCTCGCCCGTAGGTCCCACTTCTCAGACCCACCACACTTTCACCAGGCCTGCTAGTAGCGATTTCGCCCGGGAGCAAGGAAGCCGGCAGGCAGGAGGGGTGCGCACGAGGCGCAGAACGACATACCGCGTAGATCGACCGTCTCCACATCGTGGGAGAAAAACATCAAGCAGGAGTAGTTCCGGCAGTGCTTGAGCTCCAAATTGTGGCCGATTTCGTGCAGGATCTCGGCCACCCCGCGACGCATCGTGACCGCGGGGTCGGCTGGCAGGCCATAGAACTCGGGCCTCAGCCGGGCCAGGGAAACAACTGTTGCAGGTCCGCCCAACCGAGAGCGCCCGAAGACGAAAGTAAAGATAGGAATCGCCATGTCGTGGAGAGTGACACCGACGAGCTTGATCCCTCTCTCGATGGGCAGGGCCTCGAGCTGGCGAAGCAGGTGGTCGGCGTGCACCTGGGCTCGGTCCGGCAGGATCTGCGTCTCAATCTCCGTCGTCTCTTCGAGCAAGCGGCAGGGCACCCTTACCTCTCGACTGAGCCCGATGATCAGGTCCTCTGCCATGCGCCTCGGGAAAGGCCCAACCGTCAGCAAATGAACGGCCTCCACCGAGCTTGGCTCGCTAACCAGCTCCATCCGGGGGCCTCTGCAAGCCGTACCTCTTGATCTTGTTGTAGAGCGTTCCCCGATCGACCCCGAGGGCCTCCGCAGATTTGCTGATGTTCCACTCCATGGCATTGAGCACAGAAAGAATGTGTGCCCTTTCGACCTCAGCCAGGGAGCTGCCGTTCACAACGGGCTCCGTGCTGCCATGGACGCGAACGGGAAGGTCCTCGCTGCGCACCACGCACTCCTTGCCGACGACGATTGCGCGCTCAATCGCATTCTCGAGCTCGCGCACATTGCCGGGCCACGAGTAGGATCCGAGAACCTCGAGCGCTTCCGGAGTTATGTTCGAGTGCGGACGGTTCATCGCGTGGCAGTACTGCTCGAGGAAGTGGTGAGCAAGCGCGATGATGTCTTCGGGGCGCTCGCGCAGGGGAGGAATCTCGACCGTGAAGACGTTGAGACGCCAGAACAGGTCCTCACGAAAATCCCCCGCCTCGACCATCGCCTCGAGGTCTTGGTTGGTGGCAGCGATGACTCGGAAGTCGACCGAGATCGGCGTCTGACCGCCGACCCGTGTGACGACTTTGTCTTCGAGCACCCGCAGCAGCTCGACCTGCACCCTCTGACTGACAGCACCGATCTCATCCAAGAAGATGGTGCCGCCGTCCGCCATCTCGAACTTGCCCTTGTGACGGTACTGAGCGCCGGTGAAGGCGCCCTTTTCGTGTCCGAAGAGCTCACTCTCCAAAATGCCCTCGGCGAGGGCACCACAGTTGACCACGACCATCGGGTTGTAGCGCCGCCCGGACTTGGCGTGGATGGCGCGCGCGACGAGCTCCTTGCCCGTGCCTGAATCGCCACGGATGAGAACCGTGGCATCAGTTTCGGAAACCGCCTCGACGAGGTCGAGAACATGTCGCATGCCGGGAGAGTCGCCGATGATCGTCGGGGCTCCCGCAATGGCGTCCAGGCTCTCCTTGAGACGAATGTTCTCGAAGCGGAGCGAGCGGTGCTCGATGGCGCGGCGCACCAGGTGCGAAAGCTCATCGGGATCGAAAGGCTTGGTGACGTAGTCGAAAGCCCCGGCCTTGAGCGCCTGCACGGCGGAATCCACCGATGCGTACGCGGTGATCATGATGACGGTCAGGTCGGGCTCCACCTCGGCCAAACGCGACTGCAGCTCGAGCCCGTCCATCCCCGGCATCTTGATGTCGACGAGGGCGATGTCGTAGCGGCCTTCGGCGACCTTACGCAGCGCCTCCTTGGCGCTACCCGCGGAGTCGACTTCGTAGCCGTCGGAGCGGAACCATTCGGCGAGCGACTGCTGCACGATGGGTTCGTCATCGACAATCAGAATCGCGGACTGCTGCGTTGTGCGCTCGGCGGAGGTCATGAAGTTATCTCCGGAAGATCCTCGACGACCTCCTCGGTCGCGGGGGGCTGACTCGCGGGCAATCGAATCGTGAAGGTCGTCCCGATTCCAGGCGTTGAATCTACGTCGATCCGGCCATGATGCCGGGTGACAATGCCATAGACCACGGCAAGGCCGAGACCGGCCCCATAGATCTGTTCCTTGGTGCTGAAGAAGGGCTCGAAGATCTGGTTCAGGTTTTCAGGCGGGATACCACGGCCGTCGTCCGCGACCTCCAGGACCACTCCATCGCCATCGTCTTTTCGCCGCACCGACAACCTGACGTAGCCGCCGGCTTCGGTGGCCTCGATGGCGTTCATCACCAGAGCCAAGACCATCTGCGCCGTCTGTGCCGGATCACAGATGATCGGCGGCACGTCCTCGGGGACCTCGGCGCTGAGCTTGATCTCCTGCAACTCGGCCTTGTGGCGCACGAGCATGACGCAGCGCTCCAGGATAGGACCCAAATGCTCCTCAGAGAAGCCGGCACCGGGGGCGCGGCTGAAGAGCAGGAGATTGCGCACGATGTCGCCACAGCGAGAAGCCTCCGTTTCGATCATCTGCAGAATCCGCCCCGTGTCCTCGGTCTCATCGGCGCACTGCTCATCGTCGGGCAACCTCTTTTGCAGCAACCGCGCGTAGGTCGTGATGCCGGCCAGAGGGTTGTTGATCTCGTGCGCTACCACCGCGGCCAGCTTGCCGAGCGAGGCCATTTTCTCGACGAATACCATTCTCTGCTGGGCAGTTTGCAGCTCCTGGGTTTTGTCCTCGACCCTGCGCTCCAGCTTCCCGCCCCAAGCCTGGAGCTCCTCCTGGGCATTTGCGAGCTTCTCGACCATGGAGTTCCAGGCCACGATCATCTGCCCGATCTCGTCGGAGGATGTCTCGGGCACGCGAATCGATAGATCTCCCGCGGTGACCCCTGCTTCCGCGTGAGTCAGGCGACGCACAGGCTGCAGCACCATCGCCCAGGTCAAAAATAGCGCCAGGGCGAGAACGGCGGCCACTGTAACGACCATGCCGAGCACCATCTGCCTTCCCGACGCCGCCATGCGCTCGTCGACACTGGCCAACGAGAGCTGCGCGTCGAGAACCCCCAGCACAAGCTGTGAGGCTGGGTGAGCATGGCATGCGGCATTCGAACACTCGGGCTCGTTGACGATCGGCAACATGATCCCCAGTGACCGCGTGCCGTTGGGCTGCTCGACGTATCGGACACGGTCGGCGAGCTCGAGCTGGTCGACGGTGAGACCGAGCCGGTGGCAGGCGGCACATCCTTCCTCATCGACGTCGAGAAT
>JAUWTE010000323.1 GCA_030609765.1 Acidobacteriota bacterium | reverse complement strand
TGGCTCTCCGAGGCCTTTGTCAGTTTGGCCTCCTGGTTGTCCTTTTTGGGCGCCAAGAGGTGCTTTTTTCGTGCTGCAGTGGCAAGATCGAAGCCAAGGGTGGCACACTGCCAGATGGGTGAGCTTCAAAGCAGTTACGACCAGGTCGCCGAGGGCTATGCTGAAACGTACTTTCACGAGCTCGACGGGAAGCCCATCGACCGTGGTCTGCTCGATCGATTTGCCACCGCGGTGAAAGGCCGTGGTCCTGTCTGCGACCTCGGGTGTGGTCCGGCGCAAATTGCCCGCTACCTTGCCGAACGCGGTGTCGACGCCCTGGGTCTCGATCTTTCGCCCCGAATGGTCTGCGTCGCTCGTCGTTTGAATCCCGAGCTCGAGATCCTCGAAGGCGACATGGTGTCACTGCCTTTCGCCGACGACTCCCTGGCGGGTGTTGTCGCCTTCTACTCACTGATCCACGTCCCACCGAAGGAACACCAGACCCTGTTTCACGAGGTGAGACGCGTCTTGCAGCCGGGAGGGCAGTTCCTATTCTCGTTCCACACGGGTGATGGGGTGCGCCACCTCGACGTGCTGGAGGGTAGCCCGGCGTCCGCCGACTTCTACTTCCTCAGGGTGCCCCAGATGGAGCTCGGTGTGGCCGAGGCCGGCTTCGATCCTGTGGAGACTCTCGAAAGAGCGCCGTATCCCGAGATCGAGTATCAGAGCCAACGCGCCTACATCCTCGCCCAGAAGCCCTCCAGGGGCGCCTCCGCCAGATAGGTGCCAGGCACTTGACTGGAGACTTCGAGTGGCGAATGCAATAATCAACTCTCTGCTCTACATGGTAGAAGTAAGGAAGCGTTTATCATCGGGGTCGCGTCCAGGTTCTCCCGGGCGCTTGGTGCTCCACGAACCGAAGGAGGTCGAGATGAAGTCACTTCTGGCAATCGGGTTGGGCCTTGCAGTGTGTTTGCTGGTATTCGTTTCTCCCGCGTCGGCGGAAAAGCCCGTTCTGGGCGTCGCCGAGTTCACCAACTCAGTGGGCGGTGCGGCGCAATGGTGGTACGGCACCAGCAACATCGGCTGGGATCTGGCCGACATGGTGTCGAACGAGCTCGCGGCAACCGGCTCTTTCCGGGTGGTGGAGCGCGCGAAGCTCGAGCATGTGCTCGCCGAGCAGGATCTCAACGACTTCGGGCGTGTTGCCGAGGGGACCGGAGCCGAGATCGGCGAGCTGACCGGGGCGCAGTACCTGGTGCTCGGTAGCCTCAGTGCCTACGAAGAGAACGTCAAGGGCACTGGCGGTGGCATCGGCTACAAGGGAATCCGCGTCGGCGGCAAGAAGGGCAAGGCGTACATGGCAGTCGACCTGAGAGTCGTCAACACCACCACCGGTGAGCTCGAGTTCGTGCGCACGGTGGAGGGTCGCTCCACCGCCAAGGGCGTCGACGTCGGGGTCTGGCGGTCCGGCTTCCACGGCGATCTCAGCAAGTATGAAAAGACTCCCACCGGCAAGGCGATCCGAGCTTGCATGATCGAGATCGTCGACTACCTCGACTGCGCCATGGTCCAACAGGACGGTTGCATGGCCGAGTACGACGCCAAGGAGAAGTCCCGGCGCGAGAAGACCAAGGGCGCAATCGATCTCGACTGACCAGAAGCTTGGAGAAGGGACCTGTCACCCGGTTGCCGGTGGATGTCCGTACTTTTTCAGTAGGGTCTGGTAGCGCGGGTCGGCCCGAAGCGGCAGCCAGCGGGGATCGAGCTCGAGCATCGCTGTCGACAGGAGCGCCGGCATTCCGAGTAGTTGATCGACCACGTCGAGAGCCTCGTCGATGTTGCCCAGTCTGGCGTAGACGAGCGCCAGGCGTATGAGATCGGTCGCGCCGAAATAGGGGTCTGTGTCGACGGGGTACATGGCGACGGCCTGTTTCGCAAATCCAACGGCCTCGTCGGCTTCGTCGAGACCTGCCAATGTCAGTGCCATGGCGCGGAGGAGCTTGGCGTTCGGATCACCCTCCGGCATCCGCTGCTCGATCAGCCGACGCGCTTCCTCGTACGCCGCCACCGCACGGTCCGGCTCGCCGAGAAGGTCCAGAGCCTGCGCTGTGAGTAACGCTTTCGGGTAGACATCGAGGTCGGTGTCGATCCACTCCTGGGGCAGGGCCTCGAGTCGCTCGAGAGCTGTGCCGATCTGTCCCTCGTAGATCTCCTGCCAGAACCAGGTCCAGTGCATCAAATCCGAGTGTTCACCGGGGTAAAGCTCGAGCGCACTTCGTGCCGCGGGAAGATCGCCCCGCCACAGCCAGAAGTTCCATGCTTTGCGCTGGTAGGCGTAGGTGTAGTTGGGATCGATCCTGATCGTGCGATCGAAATACTCATCGGCCTCGGCGAAGCGGCGGATGTAGGTGTAGGCGGTAGCGATCCTCAGCGCTGCGACCTGGTTGCGAGGATCGAGCTCGAGAGTGCGCTTGAAGTCGGCAATCGCCTCGGGCCAACGGCCCATGCGGCGAAGGAGAATTCCCCGTATCATCACGAGAGCGGCATCGCCGACCACGCGGGCATCGGCCTGCTGGAGATACTCGAGGGCGCGCGGATAGTCCTGGTCGATCTGTTGCGCGATGCGAATCTTCGCCGATGTTACCTGCCACGATTCCGGCGCTAGCGCCTCGGCCTGCGCCAGGGCTTCACGGGCCCGCGCGACGTCTTCATCGCTGCGCACGTGGCAGTGTGCGTAGTAGACGGCGATGTTATGTGCCAAGGCAGCCCAGGCCTGGAAGAACGACGGGTCGAGTGCCACGGCCTTCTCCAGGGATTGCCGGGCCTCGATCTTGGCTTCACAAAAGCCACTACCGAAGACGCGAAGTCCGATAGCGCGCAGGTAGGCCTGATAGGCCTGTGGGTTGTCGGAGGGGCGAGCATCGACCTCCTGGCGATCCCGCTCGAGGATCGTGATACCCAGCTGGTCGACCACCCGAGCGGCGATCTCCGACTGGATGGCGAAGATGTCCTCGACGACTCGTTCGTAGGACTCAGCCCACAGGTGACTGTCGTCGGCGACAGCGATGAGCTGGGGGGTGATGCGCACGCGGCTTGTCGCGTCGTCACCCGACGCCCAGCGAACGGTGCCTTCGAGCAGGTACTGCACACCGAGCTCATCGCCAATCTGCTGGGTACTCGTTCCCGTCGCGGCATATTGGACGGCACTGTTGCGTGAGATCACCTGCAGGCCACGAATCATCGCCAGGCGGCTGGTGATCTCCTCGGTGATGCCGGCCGCGAAGTGCTCGTCCTCGGGCGGCCCCAGGTTCTCGAAGGGCAGGACGACGATTCGGGGCACGTCGGCGGCGGCCGGCACGGCGACTTCCTCGACCGATGCGGGAGGGCTGTCCTGGCGACGTGCCTGCAGCAGGACGACGACGAGCACGGCCACTGCCGCCAGACCCCCCAGGGCGGCGAGTAACCAGCGCCTGCGCTTCGTATCCGGGGCGGGCTCCGGCTGAGCCAGTGGCAGAGCAGGCAAGCGTGGAGCCGACTCGAGCTCCCGGCGCAGATCCGTCAGCTCGTTGCGGATCTCCTTGGCGCTCTGGAAGCGCTGCTCCGGGTCCTTTTCCAGACAGCGGCGAAGAATTCTCGCCAGGTCGTGTGGCAGATCGCCTCGCAGCTGATCGATCTCGTCGGGGACATCCCGCACTATGGAGGAGGCCAGCGAGACAGGGCTGTCGCCCTGGAAGGGTCGCCGTCCTGTCGCCATCTCGTAGAGCACGACACCCAGCGAGAAGATATCGGAGCGGCCGTCGACCTCCTTGCCTTCGAGCTGCTCGGGCGACATGTAGGGCATGGTGCCCAGAATGAGGCCCTCCTCGGTCAGCGGCTCGGTGGGCAGCTCGGTGGCCACCGGAACCTGGGAGTCGTGGTGCAACTTGGCGAGGCCGAAGTCGAGGATCTTCACCCGCCCGTCGTCGGTGACCATGATGTTGGCGGGTTTGAGATCGCGATGGACCACGCCTTGATCGTGCGCCGTCGCCAGGGCATCGGCCATCGGCACGGCGATATCGAAGATCCGCTCGAGCGGCATTCCACGTTCGGGGATCAGCTCCGCGAGGCTCGCACCCCGGACGAGCTGCATGGTCAGGAAGTGGACGCCCTCGGCTTCCTCGACGGTGTGGATGTGAACGATGTTGGGATGGTCGAGAGCGGCGAGAGTCTTGGCCTCGCGCTCGAAGCGGGTCAGCCGGTCGGGGTCCGAGGCGAGGTCGGGAGGCAGGACCTTGAGCGCCACCTCGCGGTCCAGGGTCGTATCCCTGGCCCGATACACCTCTCCCATGCCACCCGCCCCGAGCTTGTCGAGGATCTCGTAGTGCTTGAGAGTCCGACCGATCATGGAGACAGTTCTCTCCGGATCCCGCTTTCTCCAATCTTACCGATTGTCGAAAGGTCGGCCAGGCCGGCACCTGCTCGGCCCGCCTGTTCTTCCAGCGCGCGCGCTTCTATCTGCGGGCGAGTCCCGTGAAAATCTCGTTTCGCAGGTTTCTGAGGATGGAACCGATCGTGCCACGCTTCCTGACGCTGGCCGGAGGCCCATAGAAGATTTCCCTTCCATATCTCACCGATGGCGGAAAGCCTGCCTG
>JAUWTE010000070.1 GCA_030609765.1 Acidobacteriota bacterium | reverse complement strand
CCACATCCTCATCGATATCACTGCCCTCCATCCAGGCAGAAAACTCCTCGATATCGGATAGGACATCGGAGACGTAGAGAAAACCGTCGCGCTCGAGGCCGATGTTGACAAAGGCAGACTGCATGCCAGGGAGAACCCGGCTCACTCTTCCTTTGTAGATGTTGCCGGCAACCCCTCGTGCCTGTGCTCTCTCTATGAAGGCCTCGTCTAACTGGCCGTCCTCGAGGATGGCGATCCGCGTCTCATCCTCGTTGCAGTTGGTAATGATTTCCTTCCGTGGCATGCAAAGCTCCTCGAGCGCCGCAGACCTTCGGCGAAATCGAATCGCCATTCTATGTAGGTCATTACGGTTGCTCCCTCACGCCGGGCTGCGAGGCGACAAGCTGTTTCCGCGTCCGCGGGGAAGTTGCCGTGAGGCAACTCGCCAGCTGTCTGCCGAGTCCAAGCGTGGTGTGTCGTGTGACGTGTCGGCTGTCGACGGACTCGTTCTCCAGTCGCCCATCGGTCAGCAAAAATAGAACCAGTAGAAAGCGGATGTAGCAGAAGTCTTTGGCAGAGATCGCAGCCCGAGGCCCCATGCTGGGCAACTGGGCTCGACCGCAGTATGGGAACATTATAACCGATGAGGCGTGAAATCGGCCGCACTCTTCGAAAATGGCGGGCAATCGACCCTGAATGGCATCCCATCAGCCCTGAACGAGGGCTGACTCATTGCTTCAATTGATAAACCTCCGCATGCGCACAGACAGTACGAGCCCAAGGGCGATGCCTGTCGTGAGCGCTGAGGACCCACCGTAGGAGAGCAGCGGCAGAGGGATACCCGTGATCGGCGCGAAGCCGATGACCATGCCGACGTTTACCGCCAGGTGGTACAGAAGAAGTGCCGCCACCCCAGCACAGATGAACGAGCCGAGGCGGTCGCGAGACTGCCGGGCGATCTGCAGGATGCGCAGCAGCAATAGCAGGTACAGGCTCAGCGCCGCGGTCACACCCAGGAAGCCCAACTCCTCGCCGAGGACAGCGAAGATCAGGTCGGTGTGCTGGGCCGGCAAGAACTGGAGCTGGCTCTGGCTCCCAGAGAAGAGACCCTTGCCGACCAATCCACCGGACCCGACAGCGATCTTCGACTGCACGATCTGGTAGCCCGCTCCCAGTGGATCCGCGTCTGGATTGATGAAGGTGAAAAGCCGAGCGCGCTGGTAATCCTCCAGAAGGAAATACCCGAGGGGCGCGAGGATCGCACCGAACAGGCTGATCCGCACGGCGGTAGCAACACGGAGGCCAGCGATCCATGCGATGCCGGCCACGATGGGGATGAAGGTGCTCGCCGTGCCCAGATCGGGCTGCAGCGCCGTGAGGACGAAGGGGATAAAAGCCAGAAGCCCCGGCACATAGAGGCCCCTGAGGCCGAACGGTCGCGGGCTTCCTTCGGCGAAATATCGGGCGATAGCGAGGATCACCACGATCTTGGCGAGCTCCGATGGCTGGATACCCACCGGCCCTACGTCGATCCAGCTCTTGGCACCGGCTCGCTCCGCCCCGAAGAGCAGAAGGCCGGCAAGTGACAACACGGCCAAGCCCCACAGAAGGTAGGCGCGGTCCCGGAGTCTCCTGTAGTCGACGGTCGAAACCGCGACCGCCAGAAGTAGCGCCGCCGCGGCAAAAACGATCTGCTTGCGGAAATAGCCGGGTCCACCCGCCGAGGACACCAGAACGACGCCGAGTGTGTACAGCAGCGCGGCCGTGCTGAGCAGCGCATAGTCGAAAGCCCGGAATGAGCGACGGTCGAAGAGGATCATCTGCGGCGCTCGCCCTCCGGACGATCGAGGTTCTGGGCGATGGTGCCGTCGACGCCTGCCTGCAGGGCGAAATACGTCGACATGACGTGCCCCCCTACGGGTGCCGCAGCCCGTCCGCCGCCGCCACCGTGTTCGATAAGCACGGCGATGGCAATTTCGGGATCGTCCACTGGGGCCAGGCCAACGAACCAGGCGTGGTTGCGGAGTTGCTCTGGGCGATCTTCCTCGGGCCCTGTCAAAGCTCGCGAAGCAACCTGGGCGGTTCCGGTCTTGCCGCCGAACGGGATTCGGGGATTGCGGGCACGCCAGCCCGTGCCGTTGTCGTTGACCACGGCCCACATCCCATCGAGTACGAGTCGTCGGTGCGCCGCACTGACTTGCAGTGGTTTTGGAATCGCCGCAGGCGGCGCGCCTTGGTCGGCACCGGCTCGGAGGGCGGAAACCGCGGCTTCTTCTTCTCGCAGCACCAGGTGAGGCTGAACCTGCATGCCGGAACCCAGCATGGCGACAATTCTGGCGAGTTGGATGGGCGTCGTGTCGATGGGGCCCTGCCCGATCGAGAGGACGATCGTCTCTCCCGGGTACCAGCGGCCGTCTCTGTTCGCCCCGAGCCACTCATCGGTGGGAAGTGTGCCGGCGTCCTCGTTCGGCAGGTCGATGCCGGTCCTGGCTCCGAGCCCGAAGCGCTGCGACACCTCGACGATTGCCTCCCGGCCCAATTGCCTCCCGAGCTCGTAGAAGTAGACGTTGCAGGAGCGGCCGATGGCACTCTGCAGACTGACCCGGCCGTGCCCTCCGGCCAGGCATCCGTAGTAATGACCGTAGATGGTGCGGCCGCCAGGGCAGAAGACACTGGTCTGGGGCGTTATGATGCCGCGCTCGAGGCCGGCCACAGCCATGACCAGCTTGTGGATAGAGCCCGGAGGATAGTGGCTTTGCAGCGCCCGATTCTGCAGGGGGTCGGCAGGATCATTGACCAGCGCTTCCCATTCGGTGGCGGAAAAGCGCGTCGCGAAGATGTTGGGGTCGAAGCTCGGTGAAGAGGCGAGAGCCAGAACGCCGCCAGTCTTGACATCCAAGACGACCACCGCGCCAAGCTTGTCTGCGAGCTGTGCCTCGGCATCAGCCTGTAGCCGAGCATCGAGAGTCAACACCAGCGTCTTGCCCGGGTCAGGAGGCACATGGTCGAGGACGCGGACGATCCGCCCCACACTGTTGACGACCACCTTGCGCTCCCCGGCCCACCCTGCCAGAGCGTCGTTATGCACTCTTTCGAGACCGTTCTGGCCGACGATATCGCCGAGATGAAATCTGTCCCGCTCCCAGGATTCGAGCTGTGGACGGGTGATCTCCCCGACGTGACCGAGGACGTGCGCAGCCAAGGTTCCCTCAGGGTAATAACGCTTCTGCTCCGGCTGGATCATGACCCCCGGGTACTCCAGCCGTCTTGCCTCGATGGTCGCCACGATCGCCATCGACACATCTTCCGCGATGACCACGGGTCGGAAGCTGGGGATGCCACGGTGGTGGGTCAGGCGGTCTTCCATCTCGCGCACGGATTGGCCGAGCACAGAGCTCAGCCACGTGATGGTAGAGCTTCTGTCGGTGACCTCCTCACGAATCATGACGACGTTGTAGGCCGGCCTGTTGGCGGCGAGCAGGTAGCCGTTTCTGTCGGTGATCAAGCCACGCGGTGCCCGCACGAGCTCGTCCCTCCGGCGATTGTTCTCAGCGAGCTCGCGGTAGTGGGTGGCGTGGACGACCTGGAGCCGCCAGAAGCCCAACAGCAATAGTGTGACCGCTGCCAAAACGGCAACCTGGGTGAGTCGAAGGCGCAGGTCGATACTGTTTCGCACGGCTTGGCTCTCGAGCGTGGTTTCGCCGTTCTGTCTGCCTCTCCCCGGCCACTGCAACCGCAGCCTGGAACGACGGGCGCCAGGCTGCGAATCCGGTCTCCAGGGTCCTACGGTACTCATTATTCACTTCTCCCTACTTGAAGCGGCTGCGCCTCTTGCGCCGCTGCCGCAGCCATCGAGCAGCCGATAACACGGTGGCCGTGGCAACGGCCGTTGCAATGGCGCGGCCTGTGATGCTGAGTCCCGACATGGAAGACGAGCGTCCGAGCAATACCAGCAAGGCGACGACGATGGAGCTCTCCAGAAGCGAGGCGATACCGACCACTGCTGCCTGGGGCAGGGGGCCGCGCACAACCAAGAAGCTGCCGAACGATGCGATCAGTGCCGCGATGCTGGTCTTGGCGAAGGCATGCAGGCCGACGATCTCGCGTGACAAACCGTCTTGCATGAGGCCGGCCACAGCACCGAGTATGATCGCCTCCCGGAAGGAGCCATGCAGTGCCATGTAGACGACGGCGATCAGCAGCCAATCGACGTACCCGAAAGGCGCCCAAACCTCCCCCGTGAAGGTCTGCAGTACCCCGAGGGCCAGCAGCAGGACGAACCAGCGCAGCGCTTTCATTCACCATGGGTCAAGGGGCTGAGCAGGAGCACATAGTCGACCCGCCGCACCTCAACAAGGGGATTGAGTGAGATTTCCAGGAACAGGGCGCCTTCACCTCGCGCCAACGCCATGGGTGGCGAGCCGGGGACCGGAGATCCCTGCGCCACGCGACTGACGCGACCGATCGGAATTCCCGCAGGATAGAGCCCGTCGTCCCCGGAGGTCACGACGAGATCACCGTTCTTGACGTCCTGCAGGCTGTTGACGTAGGCGAGCTCCAAAATCGGCCCGCCGACGCCGTGCACGACACCGCGCGCGTCCGAACGCACGACCTTGGCTCCCACGGCACTCTCCGGGTCAGTGAGCGCCTGCACCATCGAGCTCATGCCGGTGACGTGCACGACTCGACCGACGAGGGCACCGTTGGGGGCGACGACCGGTGAGTTTCGGCTCGCGCCGTCCCAACTACCACGGTTGACCGTCAGTCCCTGGTAGACGTGGGAAACATCGCGACCGATGATCTCGCCCGCCAAAGAGGGTGAAACAATGCGCTCCCTGAGGCTGAGCAACCGGCGCAAGCGAGCGTTCTCGCGAGCGGCCTCCTGCAAAGACGAGTTCTCGCGCTCGAGCACGGCGTTTCTCTCACGCATGCGAGAGGATTGGCTGGAGGCGCCTACCAGGCCCATATAGCGTTGCCACGTACCGGACACCGTCAGCCAGATGGCTGACACGGCCCTGTGGGCTGGGGACGTGAGTGTGTGTACGGTCCCCTCGACAACGGAGATGGTCTCGGCCCGGTTGGCCTGATAGGACATCAGGATGAAGAAGCCGAGCAGGAGGCCGACGAGGATTGCTACCGAGCCGGCGGGTCGGCTGAACATCTCCATCGCGGTCAGGACATCACGACGGCAAGCACACGCGCCGGAGTAGGTCGATGTCGTCGAGGATTCGACCGACGCCGAGCACTACCGACGACAGCGGATCTTCGGCGATCGAAACCGGCACGCCCGTCTCCTCGCGGAGCCGCACGTCGAGATTGCGCAGCAGGGCTCCACCGCCCGTCAGAATGAGACCCTTGTCGACGAAGTCAGCGGATAGCTCGGGGGGCGTTCTCTCGAGAGCCATCCTCACAGACTCGACGATCGACGAGGTCACTTCGCTGAGCGCCTCACGGATCTCGCGGTCGGTGATGGTTATGGTCTTGGGCTTGCCCTCGACGAGGTCGCGGCCCTTGATGTCGAGGATCATCTCTTCGTCGAGGGGGTACGCGGAACCGATGCTGATCTTGATCTGTTCTGCCGTGCGTTCACCGATCAGGAGATTGTAGTTACGCTTGATGTAATTGATGATCGCCTCGTCCATCGACGTGCCACCAACGCGGATCGAGCGCGAGTAGACGATGCCGGCCATGGAAATCACCGCAACATCAGTCGTGCCACCACCGACGTCGACGATCATGTTGCCCGACGGTTCCGTGATTGGAAGTCCGGCACCGATGGCAGCCGCCATTGCCTCTTCGATGAGGTAAACCTCTGTGGCCTTGGCCCGGTAGGCGGTGTCTTTCACGGCCCTTTCCTCGACCTGAGTAATGCCACTGGGCACGCCGATGATGATGCGCGGACGCACCCACACGCGTCGGTTATTGTTGGCGCGGCGGATGAAATACGAAATCATCTGCTCGGTAACATCGAAGTCCGCGATGACACCGTCTTTCAACGGTCGCACAGCGACGATGTGGCCGGGAGTTCGGCCGAGCATCTCCTTGGCCTCTCGACCGACGGCCTCGACTTTGTTCGTGAGCTTGTTGATCGCGACAATCGATGGCTCGGAGAGAACCACGCCGCGCCCACGTGTGAATACGAGCGTGTTCGACGTGCCTAGATCAATAGCGATGTCGTTGGAGAAGAGCGTGAAGAATGAGAACCGGCGCATGGATTCTGATTGGCTCCGACGTTGGAGGGGCATAGTCGGGCAGCCGAGGACCCTACGCATTGGCCGGGTTGCCAGGACGTCCACCCTAGGCACGGACCCAGGCTCATTACGTCGGGACGCCTGCCGCGCGACACATCTAGCGGGTGAAGTCTAGCATGGCCGCGGATGATCGTGGAAGCGCAAGATGCCCTGAACTAAGGCGTTTTGGCCAATCAGGCACCGTTGAACTGGAACCAGGTCCTCCTTCCCGGAGGCCGGCGAGCTGCCGGGTCGAGATATGGTGAGGTTGTTGCGTGCCGCCCCGCGCGGGTACCATACAGGTTCCTGATATTCTCGATCCGCTGGCCTTACGACTGCCGGCGCATATCCCCCACGCTGATTCAAGATCATATGAACACGGAGGTCAGCTTCCCGTGCTACCAAAATTTCGTCGCAACGTCCGCAAGCTGCACTGGGTGTTGTGGATTGTCATCCTCGCTTTCGTTGCCTTCTACGTTCCCAACCTGGTGCAGAGTCCGAGCAATATCGTAGCCCGAGTCGACGGTGACCCGATCTACGCCGACGAATACCAGCAGGCACTTCAGCAACAGGCGGCCTACTACCGGAGCATCAGCCAAGGGGACCTGCCAGAAGACTTCCTGCAGCAGATCCAGGTCGGTCAGATCGTTCTGGATACGCTGGTCCGTCAGAAGCTCCTGGTCGCCGCGGCTCGCGACGAGGGCCTGTCGGCCTCTCCGCAGGAGATCCTGGACCGCATCATTCAATTCGATGCGTTTCGCGACGAGCAGGGCCGCTGGGTGGGTGACATCCGATACCAGCAGATCCTCGCAGAGAATGGCTACCCGGTCGGCAAGTTCGAGGCGGAGATCGAGCAGAGCATCATGCTCGAGAAGTTGACCGGTCTGATCAGCGAAAGCGTCGCCCTCACCGATGCCGAAGTGGAGGATGCCTACCAACGCCGCAACGAGATGGTGCAGTTCGATTTCTTCCAGCTTCGCCCAGGGGATTTCCTTGCTGAAGCCAGCGCAGAGGTAAGCGACACAGCAGCGGTCGATCACTTCGAAAGCAACAAGTCGAACTACCGCCTGCCGGAGCATCGCCGGGTCAGCTACGCGGTCCTCGAGACCGAATCTCTGCGGGAAACGATTGAAATCTCAGAGGACGTCCTACGGGCGGAGTATGAGGAACAGATCGACGAGTTCACCGTCACCGAGCAGGTCCAGGCGCGTCACATCCTTTTCCGGATCGACGCCGGCGCCAGCGAGGACGAGATTGCGGTTAGGCGAGCCGAAGCCCAGTTGGTTCTCGACGAGATTACGGCCGGTGCCGATTTTGCCGAAATGGCGCGGCAGCATTCAGACGATAGCTCGTCGACTCTCGGTGGTGATTTGGGTTGGTTCGGACGCGGGCGCATGACGGTGGAGTTCGAGGATGCTGCCTTCGCCCTCACGGTAGGCGAGACGTCCGACCTGGTACAGACGCCGTTCGGTCTGCACATCATTCGCGTCGACGGACACCGGCCCGAGCAGGTGCGGTCGTTCGAAGAAGTCCGCGGCCAGCTCGACCAGCGCCTTGCCTGGGAGCGCGCGCAGGCCATGGTTGCGGAAGAAGCTGACAAGATCAGGCGGGCGGTTTTGAGTCGCGAAGGCCTGAGCGAAATCGCCGAGCAGTTTGGCCTGACAGTTGTTGAGAGCCCGCTTTTCGACGCCATCAACGGCCTCGAGGAGATTCGTGCGCCAGAGTTTACTCGGCAGGTTTTCGCCCTCGGCTTGGGCAGGGTGGCGGAGCCGGTCGTGGTTCCCCAAGGCCATGTCATCTTCAGCGTCGAAGAGATTGTCGAGTCCCGCGATCCTGAGTTTGCGCAGGTCGAGGACGAGGTCAGGGCCGATGTTGCCGCCGATGTCGCCATTCAGCGGGCTGCCTCCACAGCCGAGGCCTACGGCGAGCGCCTGGGCGCAGGCGAGTCCTTCAATCAGATCGCCCTCGAGGCGGGAGCGGCGGTGCAGAGCACGGAGCTCATTCCTCGCGCCGGCTCAGTTCCCGAGATCGGGCGTCAGCCCGCTTTGATCATGGCGGCGTTCGAGTTCAACGATGGTGAGGCCGGCGGCCCCGTGACGGTTGATGGGGGCGGTTTCGCCCTCTTCATGGTGACAAGTCACGTGCAACCGGACTGGACCGAGTTCGGGATGCAGCAGGAACAGCTCAAGGAAGAGTTGTTGAACCAGAGGCGGAACAACCTGTTCGAGTCGATGCTGCGCCAGCTCCGCGAGCGTTACACGGTCGAGCTGTACGAGGACGTGCAGCAGAGAATCTCGGGCCTATAGGAATCCGGCAGGGTCGGCTAGCTCTCGAAGCCGTTCTCATCCTCTCTCTCGAGGAGCCACTCGTCGATTCGTGCCTTCTTGAAGCGCCACTGGTTTGCGACCTTGGTGGAGGGAATCGCTCCCTCTCGTGCCATCCGGTACACGGTGGACTTGTGGACGCGGAGGTACTTTGCGACCTCCTCGAGCGTCATGATGGTCGGGCGCCGATCGATGTTGGCGTCGGACTGCATGCCAGATTCCGTCATAGGCTACCTAGCCGGCGATTCGGGACAGTTTGTCGGTGAATGATCAATAGTTTCTAACGCTGTGAAATAGTGTAGCAAATCTGTGCAAACTCACCAAGCGAACACGATTAGCTAGTGATTTTGCCTCTTAGCAACCATAGCTGATCGAATCTGAGCTACAAAGCCCATTGTTTCGCGGCAGCGCCGAGCCATAGTCAGCCCCGGCGAAGGGAATTGCCCCCCGAGTGGCTCACTTAGCCCGGATATCTGAACGGGGTGCAAGTGCCCTGTTGAGATATCCGGGCTATGATGCCACTTTGCCGAGCTCGGAGTTCCTCGATGGGAACCCGAACATCTTGCCAGAGCCACAAGGAGTGACTGTGAGCGCAGCAGCGACGGCTGACCGACTGGTCGAATGGTTGCGCAAGGAAGTGCAGGCGGCAGGTTGTCGAGGGCTTGTTTTCGGCCTGTCCGGCGGAGTGGACTCGTCTGTTGTGGCAGTTCTGGCCAAACGGGCCTGTCGTGAGGAGCACCTCGGGGTGATCATGCCGATTCACTCCGACCCCAGCGACAGAGGGGATGCCCTTTTATTGGTGGAGCAGTTCCATCTCAACTACCGCGATGTCGACCTCTCCGGTGTTTTCGAGGCCCTTCTGGGGGCACTGGGCGAGAGTCCTACCGGGGCGGGGAAGAACAACCTCCCGATCAACAACATCAAGCCACGCTTGCGCATGGCCACGGTCTACTACCATGCGGCGCGCCGGCGCTACTTGGTTGCGGGCACGGGCAATCGTTCCGAGCTCACCGTCGGCTACTTCACCAAGTACGGGGACGGCGGTGTGGATCTGCTTCCCCTCGGGCACCTCGTCAAACATGAGGTGCGCGAGCTGGCCGAGCACCTCGGTGTGCCCAGGTCGATCATCGAGAAGCCCCCGTCGGCGGGTATGTGGGAAGGGCAGACGGATGAAGACGAGCTGGGGTTCTCGTATGCAGAGTTGGATAGCTACCTGGTTGAGGGCAAGGGGAGCGATAAGGTCTCCGAGAGAATCGAGGAGCTGCGTCGCGGCAATGCTCACAAGCTGCGAATCCCCAAGATGCCTCCACCTGCTTCCAGGACCTGACAGGCTCGCGCATGGAGACCGAAGAGCGGCTCATCGTCGATCCGAATACCTACTTGGCCGACTGCTTCAAGCTTGCCAAGAAGATCTGGAACGACGGCTACCGGCCGGACTTCCTGATTGGTCTCTGGAGGGGCGGGGCGCCTCCCGGTATCGTCATCCAGGAGTTCTTCCGCTGGAAGGGACATGATCTCTACCACACTGCCATCCGGACGCAGTCGCTCGAGAGTGTCCTGTCCGGGGACGGCTTCGACGTGAAAGGGCTAGAGCACGTCATCGACATGGTAGAGGCTGAGCAGCGCCTTCTTCTCGTCGACGATCTGTTCGACACCGGCCGGACCATGTACGAGGTGGTACAGCATCTTCGCAGCAAGGCCCGCCGCAACATGCCCGACGTCAAGGTGGCAGTCGTTTACTAT
>JAUWTE010000535.1 GCA_030609765.1 Acidobacteriota bacterium | reverse complement strand
GCGCGCGGTATGTAGCTGCCTACCGCAAGTGGCTCGGCCTCGAGCCCTACTCCCTGGGGGCTCCAGCACCTTCACGCCGCAAGCGTCAACACAAGGCCACGGCCGACGATCTCGATCTGAGTAGACCTGTCGAGCTCGTCGCCCTTTCAGTCAAGGAGCGTGCTGCCCGCTGTCGTCTGCTCGGAAGCTACCGGGTCATCACCCTTCGCGCGAGCCGGCTTTGGGATGTGGTGCCCGGCGAGATCGTCACGGTCAAGCCCCGCAAGCAGTGGCGCTACGCCGGCCACCCGTACCTCTCAGGCGAGATTGAATCCACCCGGCTCGACATAGCCGCGCTCGGCCTCGTGCCGCTGGGGCTCGAAGACATGGGAATGTGGGACCCCAAAGAGCACTATTGGGGCGAGGATGATGAGCCGATAGAGGAGTGGACCAAGCCGATCATCGCCCGCGGATCGCGCCCTGAGTTTGAGATGGAGCAGGTGCTGCCTGGAGCCGATCCCGACGATCTGTTCTCGGACCCCATCACACAGTCCAACGATCTCAAGGACGCCGGCGACCGTTTGGAAGCAGAGAGAATCCTCATGGAGCTCTGCCAGTCCGATCTGCGTTGCCTCGATGCCCACGCGCATCTCGGCAATCTTGTCTTCGACAGCAGGCCGAAGGACGCCATCCGCCATTATGAGGTCGGCCTTCGTATCGGAGAGCTGTCCCTCGGCGATGGTTTCGACGGCGTGCTCCTGTGGGGTCACATCGACAACCGCCCGTTTCTGAGATGCATGCACAGTTACGGGCTGTGCCTCTGGCGCCTGGGACGTTTTGACGAGGCCGAGCGTGTATTTGACCGGATGCTCTGGCTCAACCCGTCGGACAACCAGGGCGTGCGTTTCCTGATCGAGGACGTCAGGGCAGGAAGAACGTGGGAGGAACCCCGAGATGAATGATGACTTGTGCGAGGGGAAGATGGACCTGAAAACCTTGAAAGACACACCTTCATGGGACTGGCCGGACGACGCCAGCAAGATGTTTCTGGAGATTCTCACTGATGATCGGACTGATGATTCCGACCGCCTTCTCGCCACGGAGCTGGCCGGCGACTTCACCGTGATCAACGAGGAGCTCGTGGATGTGTTGCTGTCCATTCTGCGGAGCAGCGATGCGTCAGAAGAGCTGCGCGGCAAGGCAGCAATATCCCTGGGGCCTGTCCTCGAGCACGCGGACACGGACGGGTTCGACGATCCCGATGACGTACCGATTGCCGAGAGCACGTTCCGCATGATCCAGGAATCGCTCCGAAGGCTCTACATGGATGCCGACGTATCAAAGAATGTACGACGGCGGATCTTGGAGGCATCGGTGCGCGCCCCGCAAGACTGGCACCAGGACGCTATCCGTGCCGCCTCTTCCAGCGTTGACGAGGATTGGAAGCTGACGGCGGTCTTCTCAATGCGCTCTGTTCGCGGGTTCGATGACCAGATACTCGAAGCGCTCGACAGCGACAACCGGGAGGTGCATTACCATGCGGTCTGCGCTGCCGGCAATTGGGAGGTAGATGCGGCCTGGTCGCACGTATCAGGGCTCGTGACCTCGGAGGATACGGACAAACCCCTGCTGCTGGCCGCCATCGACGCCGTTGCCAGCATCCGCCCCCGGGAGGCTGGGGTGGTTCTTGTCGATCTGACCGATTCCAACGACGAGGACATTGTCGAGGCAGCCTACGAAGCCATGACCATTGCCGAGGGGCCATCTGGCGATCAACTCGATGACGACGAGGACGACGAACTCGTCCACTGAGATGGGAGCATCGTGAGCCCCAAGAAAACGCGAACAGATGGACCCGCTCGAGCAGCAACTTCGGCACGCTGGTCGACGACCTCTTCCGTGGCTGGACAAAGGCCCGACAGGCCGCAGGTGCTGACCGGGAGGAGACAGCGAAGTCGCTGCTCGCCTGGATGGGGAATGACACGTACGGGTTCTGCCACGACCTCGACCAAGAAGCAGTGAAGGTGCTTGACAAGAAAGGCATCGCGCTCTGCGAGCATACCGAGCTCGGGGCCGAGGAGTGCAAGGCCATCGCCGAGATGTACCGGAGCCGGAGGCGTCCCGAGGAAGCGCTTTCCCGGGTCGAGCGCGGGCTGGAGATCGCACGGTCAGACAGCCCACGTTCACATACAAGGAGCTGATGCGCTACGTGCCGGCCAGAATCCCGACAACAGAATCTCGTAAATGAGGGGTGCGATCTTCGACCACACTCCAGATAATCTCGTCGTCAATGCCGAAGTGTGCATGGGTCAGGATGTCCCGCAAGCCCGCGATTTTCCGCCATTCCACCTCGGGATGAGAGTCCCGGAGGTCTGCCGAGAGTCGCTTCACAGCCTCGCCGATAACCTGGAGGTTCCATCAGACGGCGT
>JAUWTE010000213.1 GCA_030609765.1 Acidobacteriota bacterium | reverse complement strand
CCATCCAGGAATGGGCAGTCCGGCTTCGCTGAGCTACGCCGTGACGGTCCCCGTTCTCTCCCCGGGGTCGAGAACGAAGACCGACCGCAGCTCGCTTGAGCAGCGTGGTTGCAGACGCTCGGGCCTTTTCCCCTCGCGACCACGCTGCTCATGCGACGCTGGGATGGTCGCCCTGCGGCATCCCAGAAGGCCGGGGTTGGGGGCAGAGTCGGGCGGGTAGACCGACCTCCGCAGGCGGGACGCCTGCTCCCACAATTCCGGACTCGGGGCCTTTTGTGGCAGCAGCCGTCTCGGCTGCTGGTTGGGCGGGTGGACGACCTACGCCGGCTGAAACCTCGACGCTGTCAACTGACGCTGCCGCCGCCGCTGTTCTTGCGTCCTGTATCCGGGTGGAAGGGCGAGGGTCCATCCTGCATCCTGGCGGCCGGGCGGGATTGCTATCATCTGATCGTCGTGAACATCTACATCGTCGCAATCCTGAAGATCATCGTCCTCGAAGCCTTGGCGGGGGTCGTGCTGGTGTCGTACCTCTTCGGGGAGGCAGGCCGAAGGCGCTGGTTCCGCGTGGCATTCGCCACGGTTGCCCTCGCCTCTATTCTCGGCTACTTCAACTTCGGCCACTTCCGATTCGAGGGCGGGGTCGCCAACGACAGGGATCACTTCCACTTTTTCCTTGGCTCGAAGTACCTGCCGGAGGTTGGCTACGACAACCTCTACCGGGCGACGGCGATCGCGCTCGACGACAGCCACAAGGAGATCACTCGTCAGGGGCTTTTCCTTCGCGACCTGCTCTCTTTCGAAATGGAGGACGTGCGCCAGCACCTCGTGCACCCCGACTTTGTCACCAACCGGTTCAGCCGTGACCGGTGGCGGGCGTTCAGCCGGGACATCCTCTTCTTCGTCGACGACGTCGGCATTCCCGTCGAGGGTGTGTTGCAGGACCACGGCAACACCGGCTCCCCTGCATGGGCATCTGTCGCCCGGGTCTTCACCTCCCGGGTCGCAGCCTCGCTCGCGGTCCTCAACGTGCTGTCCTTTCTCGACGTGGGGTTGCTGATTCTCCTGTTCGTGATGATCCGGCGTGCCTTCGGCTACCACACGATGGTCATCACCCTGGTTGTCACCATGCTCGTGCCGCGAGCCTACGACTTTCTCGGCGGCAGCCTGCTCCGCCTCGACTGGCTGTTCGCACTCGGCATGGCGGCGTGTTTCCTCAAGTTGCGGCGGCCGAAAACCACCGGTGTGTTCCTCGCCTACGCCATTGCCAGCAAGCCGTTTTGCGCCCTGTTTGCCCTCTCCCTCGGCTGCAAGCTCCTCATCGACACCGTGCGGAGCCGTAGAATCCGGCGGTGGCGTGTCGAGCTGGTCGTCGCCTCGGTGGTTGCGCTGGTTGTGATTTTCGTGGTGTCGTCGATCGTGCTCGGCGGGTTCGGCACCTGGGATCAGTATGTCGAACGGATTCTGATCACCTTGCACGAGAAGCACTACAACGACAACTACTCGTTCCGTGACGTCTTCCTGCAGGTAACGACCGATGGTCCTCGGGCGCTTTTTGACTGGATGCCGTGGCCCAAGGCCGCCGCCCATCAGAATATCTTCATCGAGCGGTTCGCCGTCTCGTTCGCGCTGGCGCGGGCGGCCATGCTCGCGCTGCTGGTGTTCGTCATATCCCGGCACAAAGACGATGCCTTCGCCCTCGGCATGGGCGCCTTCTTCGTCTACGTCGTTTTCGTCACGAACATGTACTACTGGCAGATGCTCCTGCTCCCGACTCTGGCATTCGCGGCGGGGTACCGCAAGGACCCGCGCCGCCTGCTCTTCCTCCTGTTCACGTGCGTATTTCTGATGGCGTCGTACGTCGCCGTGCACTGGCCGTCCGTGAGCGGTCTCGAAGGCTACTTCGGAAGCTACTGGCTGTTGCTCTTCTGCCTGTTCCTCTTCGTGGTCGAAGTGGTGTTCGCGCTGAAGACGAGACGATCGCCGGGGGCGCCGACCCCGTCATCCCCTGTGTCGTGCTAAGAGGGTGTACCGTATTGGCCCTCTGCGGCATTTACATAGCCGAAGGGTAATGGTGGGGCCAGTCCGGCACACCCTCTTAGTAGATGCGCTGCGCGCATCCTGAAGCTCAGATTAGAATCCTGGCAGCGGGTATCTGGATTCGATAGTGTTAACCCACTATGGATAGCAGCTGATAGATACCGATGGCCGCCAGGGTTACTGAAGAGGCGAGCAGCAAGCCTCGCCTGCCGCGAGGACCGAGAAAAGAGGTTGTGCCGAGCAATAGGATGAACAAGGCCAGGCTGAACACCATCGTGATGTAGAACGCCGCTACCAGTGCAACTGCATGCCCGGGTGACTGGTGCCACGCTTCAATCGCCGTCGGTCCCAATACGAGGCTCCATCCAAGATATGGACCGGGGTTGACGAGGTTTACTGAGACAGCCTGAAGAAGAGTCCGCGGCGCCGATGGAGTTTTCTGTGAAGCGCCGGCTTTCTCTCTTCGCAAGGCCACCAGCATGCTACCGGAGAAAAGGAGCAAAAGAACTCCTCCGGCGGCCTTCAAGACATCCTCAAAACCACCCGGCATGCGACGGAGGACAAGGAGGACAAGGAGAGCAATCGGTCCGTCGCTGATCACAGGAGCGAGGGATGCCGGCAGCGTTCGCCTCCACCCACCTGCAGCGACCCGAGATAACAGGAATGCCTGCAGAGGGCCCGGCTGCATCGCAGCGGCAAACGCGAATCCACCTCCGATCAGGATGTACTTCAGCATCTCAGGTTTGTTTGAACCTTCCATCGGCAACTCGTCGTCGTTCCCGCGCCACCTCGAGCCACCCAAAACGGGGATCCGTACGACAGTCAAATTCGCCTATGTAGGGCTTGATGTCAAGCAGCGGAGTGCCATCCAGCATGTCGATTCCTTCGACAGACAGTACGTTGCCGATGATTCCGGCCAACCTGACCACGGACAGGCCGATAGGATTGGGGCGGCGCGGGGCTCGAGTAGCGAACAGACCTCGTGGAACCGTGTCGAGGAACGGAATGACCTTCAGAGAATAGCCCTTGGACCTGTGAAGATGACACAAGAGGATGATGTGGGAGAAACCCTCAAGATCTTCCAACCCCGCCTCGTATTCTGGAAAGACCTCAACCGACCCCTGTGCCCCATCCGCGCGTGAGGGTTGTATTGGCGTCCCTTCGGCTTCTACGAAGGGGCTGTGGACAATTCCGATTGGCTCGTATTCGACTCTCATATGTCCGCCAGGTTGAACACCAATATGACGCAAAACACGTGGAAGAAGATTGTCAAGAATGAGGACCACGTGGCCACCTTGTCACAGTACCTCATCGAGTACGAATAACCCTTGTCTGCGCGACGCGATCGCCGAATCGCGCCCGCTCGCGCGAAGAAATGATGAGAACCGCAGCCAGGATTCCAAGCGTGGGCAGGCTGTCCACCACACGAAGGACGTTGCGGATCAGAGACCTCTTCAGACCAACCGGGGATTTGTCGGAGCGCACAACCCGGAGCCCAAGCACCCGCTTCCCTGGCGTTGCGCCTGGGAATGCCTCGAACAGAACGAAGTAGAGGAACATGACGATCAAGAAGAAAAGGCACAGCGGATCGCCGGTGAGAGTGGCTCATCTTTGGCGTTGCCATGTTACAACGTTACCAGAATACAAATGGCTGCGATCGCCAGGAACACAACCCACGATAGATGTCGCCCACGGGTGAATACCAGCGCGAGGGCAGTGCTGGCCAGGAACGTGAAAGCTATGGCCAGCAACAAGCCCTGGGCTACGTTGACTCCGACAATGGAACCGGACAAGACCACCAACACTGCGGCGAAGCCCCACCAGGCAATGGTGGTCAGATGCCATGCAAACCTGATTGTCTGGCGAGTGAACTCATCAGACCCGAACAGCCTTGGGAGATCTGACCGCCTGAGGAGCCGTACGATGATGTACTTCTCGCCAAGCCAGGAATGGGCCAGGCCAATCGCCACCGTTAGGAGAGCCGCCAAGAAGAGGAGTGAATTCACAAGGTGCTCCAGTTTTGGGGGTGTCCGCAGCTGATCGTCATCTCGTCAGGCGTTTGCTGATAGTGGGCATTTTTCAAACCTGACCGCCCAGTCCCGCCACATTTTGGGGTATTCGGTCGTAGCAAACCCGGCCTCGTGTGCGGCTGCTTCAATGGCTTCACACTCCGCGGGCGACGCGTGATGTCTGGGCTCCACGACAAGCAACACCCCTTTGGGTTTCAAAGCTCGATGAATACCGCTGATGAGACAGGCAGGGTCAGCTGCATGGTGAAGCACGTAAACAGCGAGCGCGAAATCGACTTGGCCGGCTCCGTCATCGACCCCGAGATCCCGATCGGCGCAAACCCGCGGTTCGATCGTAGCGGACAAGTCAAAGTGTGCTGTGCGCTGTTTCAGTGCTTCGATGGCCTCGACCTGAGTATCGACGGCGATCACGCGTCCGCTCGGTCCGACCAGTCGTGCCATCCCGATACTGTAGAGTCCCTCTCCACAGCCAACGTCAAGAACCGTCATCCCTGGTTCGACATAGGTTTTCAACAATCGTTCCGGCACCTCGAGGGTAAGTCGCAGGGGTTTCCTGAGGATGCGATCGATCCACTGAGTCAAGAATTTGCGCGCCATATGGTTCTCCTCAATTCACACGCCGCCGAGCAAACTAGATCCTGTTCGTGAGGGTCGCCCGAACAGATCAAGGACGGCATCGATGTTTCGCGGCTTCGCGCGCCACCAACCCTATATCGTCAGGCACAGGGTTTTGGAATGTCCTCAGACAAATCCGCCAGTTGTGCGCCTTGCGCCTTGTACCTTGTCTCTGTTTCCTATCCTCTGAGTCGTCTGCGGAGGTGAGCCAGGGCTGAATGGAGGTTGCCCGCTTCTTCCGATTCGGGGATGCCCAACAAGGGTATGTTCAGGCCGGCAGCCGTGAGTTGATCCTGGAGCGCTTGAAAGAAGATGCCCATTCCTGGTTTGAGCTGTGAGCGATTCTGCCCCACCAAGCGGGGGGCGCGGGAAACGCTGCAGCTGGGGCTTCCCTCGACTCCAAGGACGCATACAATCTCATATCCGGCCTCCTGGTATGACGCGGCATCTGCCGTAGCCCGCCGCGCGATGTCAAGACAAGTGGCCCGGTATTCGGGCGTGTCGTACTGCTCAACTGTGTCGGTTCCGACGGGCCGTGAGGGGCCGAGGTACACGAGCTCGGGACACGGCAATTGCACGATGCCCACACCGGCGTCTACGAGGAGGGGAACGAGTGGGGCGAAGACACCGGAATGAGTTGCGAGGCCAGCGACCTTGGCGTTCTGGTTCAGGAGACAGTGGGACAGGAAAACGATTCTGCGACTACGGCTATCTCTCATGCTCGTTCCATCCTGACGCTGTGAGCACGACGGGTCGGTTGCTAGAAAGAAAGGACAATTTTGCCTGTTGTATGTCTGCCTTCGATGTGACGATGGGCTTCGTGGGCATTTGCCGCCGGGTAGACCTCCTCCACATGAGGTCTCAGCTTGTCTGTCTCAACCCACTCGCGAATCTGATTCAAATCTGCTGTGCTCGACTTCACCAGAACAAGCCTACTGCGCTTGCTGAAACCTAGACGAGCCAGAAACTCCCCACGTAAGGTTGTGGGCTTTGGCACCGTGCTCACAAAAATGCCTCTTGTGCCAAGCTGCTTGGCAAAGTCTGCCCTCGAAAACCTGCCAAATACATCGAGTACCGAATGGAACGACGAAGCGATTGTTGGTGCTGGCTCAACCATGTAGTCATGAACCACATCTGCCCCCAGCGCAGTTACAAAGTCTACATGACCTGGGCCACACACCGCATGAACCTCAGCGCCCAGTGCCTTGGCAATTTGAACCGCAAAATGCCCGACGCCGCCGCTCGCTCCATTGATGAGCACCTTTTGGCCGGCGACAACCTTGCAGTGATCCCGCAATGCCTGCAATGCGGTTTGGGCAGCGAGAGGGATTGATGATGCT
>JAUWTE010000271.1 GCA_030609765.1 Acidobacteriota bacterium | reverse complement strand
GGATGCCCGGATGTATTCCGCATATCGGCGCAGCTCCTGGAGATTGGGGCCGAACAGCTTGCTCGCAATCGATGCCCGGGTACCGGACAGCATGTGGTCGATGCGGTGCCCGAGAGGTTGACCGATGGTAGTGGTAGTTCCCGGCACGAGCGTGAGATCGTTTCGGAAAGCCTCGAGGAACTCCTCGCGGCTGCGGTCCTGGAGCCGGAAGACGACGTCGATCTCCGACTCGTTCGCTCCCATGGCGTGCTCGGAGAGCTCCCCGCGTCCCGTGCGCCGGGAGATCGCCACGACCTCGGGATGCTCGAGGGCGATACCCTCGATCATCCTGCCGACCACATCAGATTCCTGCAGGCTCGTGCCGGGGAGCGTCACGCTGGTCAGCGTGAGGGTGCCCTCATTGAACTCCGGCAGGAAGGTACGCCCCAGGAATGGAACCGAGGCAAGAGCCACAACGAGCGCGACGAGCCCCAGCCCAACGACCGTCTTCGGCCAGGACATCGCCATGGCGAGCGCAGGACGGTAGATCCGCTGGAACAGGCGCACCGCCGGCGGGTCCTCGGCTCGCTGCCGGGCGGCCTGCGGCAACAGCATCAGGCACAGTGCCGGGGTCACCGTCAGCGACACAATCAGCGAGGCGAGAATGGCCAGGACGTAGGCCAGTCCAAGCGGCTGGAGTAACCGTCCCTCGACACCGCTCAGGAAGAACAGCGGCAGAAAGACGATGATTACTACGAAAGTCGCGTAGACGATCGGGACGATCACTTCTTGGGCGGCACTCAGGACTACGGAGAGCGTCTGGTCGCGATCCTCATCGGACCGGTTCTCGCCCGAGTTCCGGGCGGAGCTCTGGCTAGCGAAGTTCTGCCGTAGCCGCCTCAGGATGTTCTCGACACCAATGACGGCATCGTCGACCAGAGCCCCGATGGCGATGGCCATACCTCCAAGGGTCATCGTATTGATGGTTATATCGAGGAGCCACAGTCCGCAGACGGCGCCAAGAAGCGATAGAGGTATGGCGAGCGCGGAGATGAGTGTTGAGCGCCACGACATCAGGAAGACCAGCAACACCAAGATGGCGAGGATCGCTCCGTCCCGCAACGCTGCTGCGACGTTCTCCACGGCGAGCTCGATGAAGGTGGCTTGGCGAATGATGTCGCGCTCGAAGGTCACCCCAGGTGGGAGGCTCTCGGCGATGCGGTCGATTTCGTCGTCGATCCGGGCGGTGAGCTCCAGTGTGTCGACGCCGGGCTGCTTCAACACAGAGAGGATCACCGCCGGATTGCCGTTGACGGAGGCGGCTCCGATCCGAGGAGCTCCGGCGAGCAGCACATCGCCCACGTGACCAACCAGCACGGTGCCGGTTTCCCGACGTGCAACGACGCTGTTCGCCAGGGCGTCGAGGGAGCGAACTTGTCCCAGGGCCCTGACAGGCAACTCCCTGCTGCGGTAGTTGATGAACGATCCGGAGCCGGCATCGTTCGCCGCTCCCACTGCCTCGGCGACCTCATCGATGCTCAGGCCAAGGGCGGCGAGGCGATCGGGGTCCACCTGTACCTGGTACTGGCGCACCTCTCCTCCCAGGGGGATTACCTGGGCGACGCCCGGAACCGCCATCAACCGGAAGCGCACGATCCAATCGGCCAACGTTCGTAACTCCATGGGGCTCATGGAATCGCTGCGCATACCGAGAAGCAGGACCTCGCCCATGATCGAGGTGATCGGCCCCATGACCGGCAGGTCGATGCCCTCAGGAAGATTGCCGGCGGCAAGTTGCAGCTTTTCGTTGACGATCTGCCGGGCTTGGTAGATGTCTGTACCCCAGTCGAACTCGACCCAAATGATCGAGAAGCCCAGGGCCGAAGAGGAACGCACGCGGCGCACACCGGTAGCGCCGGTGACCGAGGTTTCGATAGGAAAGGTGACTAGCCGCTCCACCTCTTCTGCTGCGAGACCGTGGGCCTCGGTCATGACGGTAACGGTCGGCGCAGTGAGGTCGGGAAATACGTCCACCGGCATGGTGAAGGCCAGGTACGTGCCGCCGGCCATGAGTAGACCCGCGGCCACCAGCACGACGATTCGGTTTCGCACCGACCAATCGATCAGACGAGCAAGCATGGCGTCCTCCCGTCAGTGAGCGTGGCCGGCCGGAGCCGATTCCGGAGACAGGCCAGCGAGGCGCACCTGGTAGGCCCCATCTGCAACGATTCGCTCGCCCTCCGAGAGGCCGGAGAGGATCTCGACCCACCCCGAGTCCTGCATCCCGGTCGCGATGACGCGCTCCTCGAACGTCTCTCCGGATATGTGCACGTAGACCACCGACACGCCCTCGACGTTGGTGATGGTGCGCTCCGGCACGGCCAGAACCTCGTGATCTCCCCCGACACGTATGCGCGTCCGGACCGCCATGCCGGGCCGCAGCGCCGCCGCGCTATCTCCCGAGAGGTAGCGCACCGGCGCCGTGCGGCTGATCGGGTCGACTTCGGTGCCCAGATCGATCAAATCGCCCAGAGGAAGCCAGCCGTTCTCGTCGGCGTCGCCGATCGATCCGGGTAGCATAATGCTGGCCTCGAGCGGTTCGCCCTGCCCGGCATGACCCAGAAGCCGTTGCAGAACAGACTCCGGGACCTCGACCCGCACCACGAGGTGATTGAGGTCGACGATGCGGAAGAGATGGCGCTCGATGCCGACGGGTTCGCCGGCCGTCACCCGTACGGCCGAGACGGTACCGCCGATAGGGGCTCGCAGCGGCAGCGCCGCTGGTGCGACCTGAGCGCCATGCTCGCCTGCTCCTGCCAGATCTCGAAACAGATCGGCCTGCTGGCGGATAGCGCCGAGGTGAGCTGCCGCATTGTCACGCTCCACCTCAGCAGCCTGCAGGCGGCGCGCCGGGATTGCTCCCGCTTCCACCAAGCGCGAGGCACGGCCGTACTCGTTCTCAGCGTAAGCGAGCCGGTTCTGCGCCTCCGTCAACTCGGCCTGCAGCGTGTGCCATCCCGTCGGCGATCCGAGGGGAGGGGAAACCAGGGCGAGCACCTCCCCTGCGCGCACACGCATCCCGGGTATCGGCAGGCCGGACTCTGCGGCCAGCAGGATTCCCTCGGCCGGCGCCGACACCTCGGCAACGTAACGCGGGTGGGGTTCGACGGTCGCCGGCAGATCGATCGTTTCGTTCAGAGCCCGCACTTCCGTTGTCACCGTACTGAAGGGAATTCGCCATTGCTGCTCTTTCAGGAAGCCGATTCCCTCGGGCTCAGGCGGCGCCTCGGCAAGGTCCGACACGGCCGCTGCTATTCTCACCGTCCACCTGGCCTCGGCAACCTCGCCCGAGGGACCTCGATATACGAGCCGCAGGCTGCCCGAACCCGCTGACTCAGGAATCAGCGTGGGGGCGAAGATCCCAGAACGAGCAGGAGCGTCTGCCTCAACGCGTTGCAGCGTCGTCCCGTCAGGGCTCAGCAACTCTACCGTCAGACTGCCGCTCTCAACGGGCTCGAAACCCTCGAGCAGCGTCAGGTGAGCAGCGAACGATGCCTCCCGACCAACCACCAGGAGCGGATGCTCTACGAACCACTCGTACTGATCGGTCCAGTGGGTCTCCACGCGAGCCGGAAAATCCTCGGCCTCCTCGGCGGTTTCGCTTACTTGTCCCGCGCACGCCGCGAACAAACCAGCGCTCAGGAGCACGCCGGCTAGCAGAACTGCCACCTCGATCTTTCTCATCATTATTTCCCCCCGCCGAGGTACTGACCGCTGGCGTACCGCCAGCGGAACCAGGCGTCGGCCTCGAGGTGTTCCAGTTCCAATTCCCGCAGGTCCGCCTCGAGTTGTGCGCGCGCCGCGTCGAGCAACGCTGTCACGGTCATTTCACCCTCTTCGTATGCTGTTCGGGCGATAGGCAGGATTTCGCTCCTCCCCTCGACGCCCCGTTGAAGTTCCTGCAGCGTCTTAGATACTTCGCGAAACTCATCCCAGGCACCGCGGGCCTCTGACCGCGCTTCCTGTACGAGCGCCTCATACTGTCGCTCGAGGCTCCGTGCTTCCGCCTCCCGGGAGGCTTTGCCGGCGTCATTACGGTTGAACAAAGGAATAGCGGCGTTGACGCTCCAGACGAAGCCGTCGATCCCGAGATCCAACCGCGTGTAGCCGAGGCTGACCACCAGGTCGGGGATCGCCTCTTTTCCCGCCGCTTCAGCTCGTGCGCTCGCCGCCTCCACTCGGAAGCCGGCCGCCTGAACGTCATAACGGTCTTCGATCGCCATTCGGGAGACGTTATGCACCTCTCCCTCGTCGACGGCCATCACTTGACCGGTCGGGGCCTGCTCGGGTCCCGGCTGGTCCCCCCCGGCAACGGGCTTGGTGAGCACCCAGCCACTCTCGGGCACCTGGCTCGCGAGCAAGAAGGCCAGCCGCTGCCACCCGGCACGCTGTTCCGCTCGCAGGCGACCTTCCCGCGCCAGCAGCGACTCGTCCTCCATGCGCATCCGCGCCAAATCGAATGGGGCGACGTCTCCTTCCTGCACACGGAGCTCGAGGTCACGCAGCAAATCCGCGATCGTCCGGCGGGCGAGCTCTAGGGCGGCCAGGCTCTCCTGTGCGCGATAGAGCTGCGCATACGTCCGCTGCACCAGTAGGGTGAGCTGCTCCTGGGTCACTCCCACTTCCGAGCGCGCAGCCTTCTCCAGCGCGTGCGCCGCACCCGTAGCGAGGCCAAGCTGTCCACCGATCCGGATTCTCTGGCTCACGGACACGATAATCTGATCGATATCAGGCGTGGTGCCGGTAAACTGCTCCTGATAGACCATTACCTCCGGGTTAGCCCACTTGCCGACCTGCACTGAGCTGTAGCCGGCGGCCTCCTCCGCCGCCAGGGCGGCGGCCACCTGTGGGTGTTGCTGCCTCGACCGCTCAACCGCTTCGGGCAAGCTCAGCGAGACGCTGTCGAGAACGGCCTGCGGTTCCGATGCGGCCTGGGCTGTGGGCACAGTCTGGGCTATGGGCACAGTCTGGGCTACGGGAACGGCCTGGGCCATGGGAGCGGCCTGGGCCATGGGAGCGGCCTGGAGGGATGGATGGAGCAGCGTCACGATCAACGCTCCAATG
>JAUWTE010000063.1 GCA_030609765.1 Acidobacteriota bacterium | reverse complement strand
TCGGTCATGATCGGCAGACCGGCGGCGTCGAGCATCTTCATCATCATGGACGTGCCGGAGCGAGGCAGCCCGGAGACGACGACTACCTCGTCGCCGTACTTGCGCTTGCGCAGAAAGCTCTTGATCGGATTGGTCATTTGAGAAGCCCTACGGTGATGGTACCTGCGATCGAGACGCCCAATTGTAGCAACCGTCGGGCATCAGGTCTGCCGAGTGTCCTTGCCCGGCGGTAAGAATCTGTGGTAATCCGGCGCCCACGAAGCAGGGAGAGTATCCTCGGACTCACGCCGAAGCGGGAGGATTCTCTTGGAAGGTCCTCATTTAGACCCGAATTCAAGAACCGGACTATCTATCGAGATGATTGACCAGTTGAACATGCTGCGGGAGTTTCATCACACGTTTCGTGCTCACGTCGAGGACGAGCCGACCACCGACCTGGCGGCGGACGTAATCGCCCTGCGGGTGAGCCTTATCCAAGAGGAGCTCGACGAGTATCGGAAGGCGGCCGAGGCCGGCGATCTTGTCGAGGTCGCCGACGCACTGTCCGACCTGATGTACGTCGTTCTGGGAACCTACGTGGCGCACGGCCTGCACTTGCATGCCGAGCCGCTTTTCGAAGAGGTCCACCGCAGCAACATGAGCAAGCTCGACGAAGCCGGAGAGCCGATTTTCAGAGACGACGGCAAGGTACTGAAGTCCGATAGGTTCGAGCAACCGAACCTCGAGTCCATTCTCTCCCAGCGCCTACTGAACGAGAATTCCGGTGGCGAGAGCCCTGCGGGCTCGAGCCACGAAAACTGAACGGAGGCCCTTCATGTCAGGTTCATTTTGCGTTTCTCAGCGTCCCGCTTCTGCACGCCCGCTTTCGACCGCGAGGTTGCAGGTAGTTGCCAGGGCGGTCGTCGTGGCTGTCGCCCTTGTCGCCATGGTCGGGTCCTCGTGGTCAGCGAGCGCACAAGCCCCCTCCACGGAGCTGGAGGGTGACTACCTCTACAGGACGCTCATGGTGCGTGCCGCGCCCGGTGGCCTTCTCCCTCTGATCGGCATGATGAAGGAGCGTTTGCCGGTGTACGCCGAGTTCAGCGACGCCGGCCCGTTCTGGATGCGCCACACGCAGGGCGACCAGTGGGACCTTCTGCTTCTTTTTCCCATGGGGACCTTCGCGAACTACTACTCCGCGAGCTCGATTGCCGAGCGTCGCCAAGCGTACGAGAAGTCGGGTACCAGCGAGGCCGAGTTCCTGAAGGCCGCGGCCCAGCACATCGCCTGGCAAGAGGAGCTTCTCGTGTGGGGGCCCTCGGCGGAGGCCGTTGCGACCCGATTCGAGGGCATGAGCTTCTATCACGTCGAGATCTTCATCGCGCTCGCCGGTCAGCGCGAGAAGTTGCTGGAACAGCGGCGCATGGAAAATGACTACCTCGGGCGAATAGGACGGCAGCAGAACCTGATCTTCAGTCGCGCCGGCGGCGCCGCTTGGGACTCCTATACGCTGGGTTTTTATCGCGACCTGCAGGCGTATGCGGCGAGCTCAGACGTGCCGGCGGATGTAGAGCAGGAGGCCGCGCAGGCAGCGGGCTTCGAGGGCGCCGACACGATCGGCTTCTATATGCGGACGCTCATCCAGATGCACCGCGACACTCTGGCGGTTGCCATTCGCTGAGGCGCGTCAGCGTCCGCGCCCGCGGGGAATGAATCGGGGCACCCGCCCGCAGTACTCCACGTATGCTTCGCCGAATCGTTCGCCCAACTCGCGTTCCTCGATGAGAACCACAAGATAGATCGCCGGCACGAGAAGTAGAACCATGACATAGGTTCCCAAGAAGTTGGCGAACAGAGCGTACGCGAGCGAGAAAAGGAATACCTCGATGTAGCGAGGGTGGCGGATCCGTCCGTATATCCCCTCGCACAGCAGCTCCCCCGGATAGCGCTCTTCGGAGAGCTCGGGCAGGCCGCTCAGCACACCGGCTGTAAGCAGCTTGCGGCGCGCGATCGCAATCAGGATGCCGCCGATCAGGCAGATTACGGCCGCCGCCATCGAGAAATAACTCGTCCCGTAGTCGGTCGCCAGCAGCAGGTCTCGGGCCAGGAAGACTGCCGCCATGAAGAGCAGGATAGGCAGGCTGAGGATGCTGTAGGTCCACACCGGCCCCAGCTTGCGCCAGAAAGAGGCGAACGGGTGGATGAAGAACCACAGCATGATCCCGGGCGGCAGGCCGATCAGCAGCACGACGGCGACGAAGTACCGGGCCGTGTTCATGGTCTCCACCCGGCGCGGCGGCACCTGCCGCGCCTACTCGCCCACATCGTGATCGCTGCTGGGATCACGGTCGGGCTCACTGTCCTGGTCATTTGCTGGAGAAGCTGACAGCCCCGTTCGGGCAGTTGAAGGCAACCTCCATGGCCGGGCTGGCTCCGTCATCTACTCGGATCGGCAGACCCAAAACGCTCACCAAGTCACGAAGCGCCATGGCCTCGGGATCCTCCAAACGCAGGAGACCCAGCTCGCATCCTTTCGGGGAGGACTCAGACGGGTGCACGGATGACTCGCTCCATTCGATGAAAAACGGTGCGCCTGCGAGTAGCGGGCTCGTGATCGCCAGGGTCCTCCACTCGAGAACCGACCCATCGGGCTTGACGCGAGAGCCGGGCACGGGGCCCTCGATCTCATACCCTTCGGCCACCAGTTTCTCCGCGAGGCCATCCATGTCGTCGGTCGACGCGGCCCATCCCACAGGGGTCAGCTCAGAGAAGCTTTCCAGGTCGCCGGCAAGATCGTCGAACTCGGAGATCTCTCCTCCGGGCACAGGTGCGAGCACCTCCACGTAGTGCCCGGACCCGAGTGAGATCAGAGCGTTCATCGTGCCGCGGCCGGGATGCTCTCCGCCGATTACTGCCCGAACGCCTGTAAGCTCCTCGAGCTGCTCGATTCCCTTCTGCAGGTCAGAGATTCCGAGAATGATGTGGTCGACGATGACTAATCCTTCCGCGGAGACCTCCTGGGCGATCGACACGGCCGGCGACATCGTGAACAAAAATGTGACAGCGAGCACGCAACTCACGGAACCCAGCACCAGTCTCATGTCTTCTTCCTTCAGAACGAGGGTCGTCAGTTGGGCTGGCGCTCGTGCTTACGCGACAGCCAAAGAAGAGTGAATCCGAGGATAGGAATGCCGATATCGGTGTAGAAGACGATTCCGGCATTGCCCGGGGCGAAGTTGTGGGCGGCGATCATCTGATAGACGTGGCCACCCGCCGCACCGAGAGAAAAACAGGACGGTCCGATCACCGCGGCCGCACGGGTAGCCAGCCCGCGTCGGTAGGCGAAGAAGGCAACGGCTGCGAAGCCGAGGCTGGCAAAGCCGACCTCGGCTTGGAACGGGCTCTGCTCCCATCCGATGAAACGTGCCGACAGATCGCCGAAAATGACGTGCATCACGAAATTGTGGAGACCCTTGAAGCCGAGCGCGAACAGAACGTAGTACCTGAGCAATGACTCGACGATGGAGACGCTATCGAGAGGGCGGGGCAGGCGCGCCAGGGAGACAGCTGCAGCTAACAACCCGATGAGCAGATAGGTCAGCGAGTAGTTCGACAGCAGAAACGAAATGAGAGCTTGCATCATTCCCACTCGATGGTGCCGGGCGGCTTCGAGGTGATGTCGAGCGCCAGGCTCGAGACTCCCGGCAGCGCCAGGATCTCCTCGCGCAGCTCGCCGAGAACGGCTGCCGGCAGCTCGACGGGTTGTGCAGTCATGGCGCGCTGCGAATGGACAGGGCGGACGACCACGAGCTCGCCCCCGCTGCCGTCGACCTCGAGCGGCACCAGAACCGTCGGACACTGCCAGATCTCGTCGTAGAGATTATTCCTGCGCAACGCGTCCATGACGATGTGATCAGCTTCGCGGAGCGTATCGAGGCGCTCGCGCGTGACGGTGGCTCGAATCGGCTGAGCGCTCTCTGGAGCGCCGGGTCCGAGGTTCCATATGCAGCGATTGATCCCCGGCACGTCAGCAGTCAGTACCGAGGTTGCCCCCACCAGCCTCTCCCACGGGGCCTGCCCGCTCAGCATCACGGGGTGTTCATAGGCACGCAGGTCCGCCTTGACCCCGACCGAGCGTATCGGCAACGCCAGCGCCTTCAGGCCGAACGTCGACCCCACCTTCGCCACCTCCGGCTCGATGGTCTCGAATCCGGACCGGTCCGCTTCGCCGTCGTTGCATAGCAGTCGCACGCCTAGGCCTGGCCCCGGAAAGGGATGCCGCCACACGACGTTGTGCGGGATGCCGAGCCACTCACCGAGCTCGCGCACCTCGGTTTTGTAGAGCTCCGCCAACGGCTCGACCACCTTGCCCTCGGCGATCATCTGCTCGATGATCGGCACCCGGTTGTGGTGCGTCTTGATGGTGTCCGCCCGCTTTGTGCCACCGGTTTCGATGGTGTCCGGGTAGATGGTTCCCTGCCCCAGCAGGTGGCTCTCGATGTCCAGCTTGCGGGCCTCCGCCTGGAACACCTCGATGAAGGTGTCGCCAATGATACGCCGCTTCTGCTCCGGCTCGATCACGCCTTCCAGCGCCCCCAGGAACAGGTCGCCGGCATCGATGAAATGGAGGTGCTCGTCGAGGCCGAGATCACCGAACAGACCGAGAACCTTGCGGCTCTCGTCCTTGCGCATGAGGCCGTTGTCGATATGAAGCAGATGGAGCCGACCGGGTCCGAGGGCGCGGCCGATCAGCACGGCCGCAACCGTCGAGTCCACTCCTCCTGAGACCAGCAGGAAGACCGACTCCTCGCCGACATGAGCACGCAGCGCTTCGGCCTGCTCCTCGATGTAGCCCTCCATCGTCCAGGAGGCCTTGCAGCCACAGATCCGGAAGACGAAGTTGGCGAGCATGCGGTCGCCGTTGAGAGTGTCGTCGACCTCTGGGTGGAACTGGAAGCCGTAGCGTTTGAGGGAATCAGAGCCGATCGCCGCGAAGCGGTGGCCTTCGCCCTCATCCGTGGTCTTGCTGTAGCCGAGCTCGCGAAACTCGGGGCCAACCTCGCTCACCGAGTCGTAGTGGCTCATCCATACCTGCTCAACAGGTCCGAGACCATGAAAGATCTCGTGCTCCCCGGTCAGGTGCAGGTTCGATTTGCCCCACTGGCGGCCACCGTGAATCACGTGGCCACCGTAGTGCTTGGCGATCTCCTGGTGCCCGAAACAGAGGCCGAGCATCGGCAGGTCGAGGTCGTAGACACTCTTGGTGTAGTCGGAGTCTTCACCGTGAGACGCCAGGCTCGGGCTTCCCGAGACGATGATGCCCCGGTAGCCAGCAAACGCCTCGACCGGATCCTCGGGCTGGCGAATCTCTGCCAGCACCCCCTGGCGACGCACCTTGGTGGCAATCAGGTGGGCGTATTGCCCGCCAAAATCGATGACCGCGATTCTGTCGTGGTCCATGGTCCTCTACTCGAGCTCAGAAGGATCGATGATCTGTCGACCGCCACGACCGGTCGAGGCGCGCCGGAGCGTAGAGCTTACCCTGCCGGCGTTGCCTTTGCGCCGTCAAAAAACGAGCTCGGTGAGGCTACGAGCCTGGCTACTCCAGGCTCTTTTTCATGTCGTCGAGGAGGGCCAGATAGATCCCGTGGCAGAACTCGTACGCCGGCTCATCGTTCTGCTCCCATGATGAAGACCATTCAACGAGAGTGCCGCCTTCGGAATTCTCCTGAACCTCGACCTTGCCAACGTAGTTGCTGACGTCATCCTTCGAGATCGGAGAGGGGCCGTCGTCGATGCTGTAGGAGAAAGTCCTGCTCTTTGCATCGACTTCCTTGAGGGTCTCTCGAAATACGCCGTTCAGCACGCGAACCGCGCCAACCTGGTCGCCCGGAGTCTCACCGACGACCTCGACACCCGTAACGACGTTCGGAGCCCAGGTCAGATCATGAAAATTGCTGATTGCGTTCCAGACACGGTCTGCAGGCTGATCGATGACGATTGATTGGTAGGTTTGGCCCATTTCGGTTCTCTTCCTCGTCGGCATTCCTCGCGGCGAACCACAATGAGGAATGCAAGCTGGTGAACGGTTGTTGACGGTGAGCCGCAAACCCTACGCGAGCTCAGAGAACCGATCAATCGAAAAGTGCTTCAGATGGAAGCCCCCGCACACAAAGGACGGGTCCGCCTAGGAATCCTGCTCTTCGCGCCAGACCTTCAAATAGTGCGAGACCCACAGGAGCTGGCCGAGGATGACGAAAAGCACAGAGATGCAGAAGGTCAGCAACAAGCCGATCAGGAGCTCGATTTCGCTCAGCTCCAGATGCAGCAGCTTCCAGAGTCCGAAACAGAGCACCAGCAGGGCAGTGGTAATGCAGACTACCTGTCCGAACCGGAGGTCGGAGGTTTCCGACGATAGCTGCACGCGAAACAATCGCTTGGCAGTCTCCACTGTGGCCCCCTTTTCAACCTCGAGATGTATCAGGGGCAATCTCGCCCTGAAATCTGCTAATCCTCGCTCACGCGACCCTGACGGGCACTTCTAAGCGTAGACGTCGGGGTGCCGCCGACAAACCTCTTTTGCTTCCAGCTCGGAATCCTCAACGGGTCGTGAAGCGCCTAGCCCGGATTTCTCAACGGGTCGTGAAGCGAGCAGGGGCAACCGGCCTCTGCCCCAGTCGCAGTGGAAGCGCGGTGAGCTTGTGCGGGCTAGTGGGAATACGCCGGGTAGATGTAGGTAACCCAGGCCAGTGCGGTCAAAGACGTGCCATAGGCCTTGTCGACGTACTCGTAGTTGGTCTCGAAGGTCATGCCGTAGCTTTCGACCTGGGAGGGGTCGTAGCGCCGGCTTACCTCACCATCGAGCGAGATTTTGAGGAATTTCTCGGCCTCTGCCACGGCTTCATCCTCGGGAATCTGCTCGCCCGTGTAGACCTTTCTGAACTCGGCCGCGAAGCCGCCGATCGCCTTACCCGTCGCCTTCTCACGCACCCAGATCCGGCCCACGCCGGTGGTCAACGTGTCGCCTTGCACACCGTTCTGCTGCGCCATGATCACCTCGACCACGGCCCCGTGGTGAAAGTACTGCTGGGCAAATTCCAGGGTCACTTCCTTCGATTCGGGAGGAAGCACTGACGTGTACGGGACCACGTTGAAGTTGGCGAGACTGGCCTCGAGCAGGGCGAGATCGTACGAGCCTGTCTCCCAAGGATCCTCGCCGGGGCCGATGTCGGTGTCACCAGAGCCCGAGGTGACGAAGTAGTACTGAGGGATGCGGTTACCGAGGACCAGGGGTTTGGCCTCTGGTTTGAACGTTACGTCCTGCGCCAGCGCAGGGGAACAAAGGCCTACTAGGACCAAGAGAACGGCTGCCCGGAAAACAAATGTGAATCGAGTCATGCTTCCTCCGTTGAAAAACCCGGGCTAATCCTTCCAGTTCCACCACTTCAAGAGCTCGGGATCGTGGGCGTCGGTGCCGGCAAAGTAGGTCGCGCAGCGGAATACGTAGAGCACACAGCGGTCGATATGCTGGCCGCGCAGCTCGCACAGGTCCCGATACATGGTCTCCGCATCGCTGCCCTCGAGGTCGTCGACTCGCCGGTACCCGAGGTCCTGCAAGCACTTGGCGATGCTGGGTCCAACGCCTGGGATCACCTGGAGGTCGGAGACTGTGGCAGCGGTGAGTCCCATTTCAAATCGATCCCTTCCGGCCAGGTAATGGCCCGTCAGCCCTCAGAACCGCTCGCCCGCAAGGCCGAGATTCACAGCCTCGGTGTAACGATTGAGCGCGGAACGGGCCGCTTCCCGGTCGCGCTGGCCCGCCTTGCTTCCCTCCTCGTCATTCTCATAGTGGGCCGTGAGCACATGCAACCGTCCCGCCTTGCGGTCGGCCTTCAGATCGAAGCGTGCGACCAGCTGATCACCAGCCAAGACCGGAAGGCAGTAGTAACCGTACTTTCGCTTCTCAGCAGGCTTGAAGATCTCACAGATCTGCTCGAACGAGAAGAGCTTCTTGACGCGAGCGCGGTCCCAGAGGACAGGATCGAAAGGCGACAGGAGCACGCCTCGGTCGCGCCGGGGCCGCACACTTTCCAGCCGCGCCCCGAGCTCGAGATCCTCGGGCCGAATCCACCCTCGCGATCGTTTGCCACCGTCCGAGACGAGGGCACAGGCCATGATGGCTCCTCTCTGCTCGAGACGCTCCAGCGCCGCGGGGATCTCCTTCGGCCAGTTGCGCAGCCTCCACGTCTGGGTCAGCGTTCCCGTCGCCGCCCAACCGTGCCCTCTCAGTGCGTACAGCAGGAGCTCCTCGAGCGCATCGGGTACGGGAACGCCTCGGTCACGCCATGCGTCGGGGATAACTCGCTCCGCCAGGTCGTAGGTTCTTTGGAAGTTGCGGCGCTCGCGGATCGCCAGCTCTCCAGATGACCAGAGCGCCGTGGCCACCTTCTTGGCGACCTTCAGCTCCCACCAGCCCCGGCTCCCCTCGCCCTCCATGTCCATGGCGCGCAGCGGGCCCTCCTCCTCGATGCGGCGCCGCAACCGCCGTGCCACATCGGGATGCTCGCCAACCACGTCGCCCCACCAGGGATGGTGCCGGAAGGCCTTACGGCGGAACTCGAACACCGGGTAGAGCTCGATCGGCAGCCAGCTCGCCTCATGCCCCCAGTACTCGAACAGCGGCTCCCCGGGTTGCAGTAGCTCCTCCGCGAGCGTGGGGTCGAAACCCTCCAGGCGCGACATCAAGACAATTGCGTGGCTGCGCGCCCCGGCGATCGAGACGGTATCGAGCTGCAGATAGCCGAAGCGCTGGATCACCCGCTGTGCGGCGGAGCGCGCCCGGCGCCCACGGCCCGAGGCACGACGCGGAAGCCCGGTCCACTCGGGTTTGAGAAGGCCGGCGCGGGCCAGCGCGAGCCGGCGGGCTGTGCGAACTCCGATAGTCTCCATCCTCAGGCGTCGACGGCGCGCGAGTCTCGGCTCTTGCGGGCCGGTGGCTCGGCACTACGAAACCTGTCGAGGATGTGGAGCACCGCCAGGACGGGATGGCGGCGCATCATCCTGGGCCCGGCGTAGCGCATCACCTCGCGGACCTCTTCTCGCATATCGTCCTTGTAGCAGTGAATCGTGCAGTTGGCACAGGTGGGCTTCTCGAGGCAGAAAGGACACTTGTCGATGCGCTGCATGGCGTAGTCGTCAAGAGATCTACAGCTGTCGCAGAGCGCGGCCGGCCGGGTGCCGTGAAGATCACGACAGTACATCCCGATCATGGCCGAGATTGTCTTTCTCTCGCGCCGTATTCTTCGGTTGCTCATTTGTGCCCTCTAGCTTCACCGACCTCTAGCCTGGATTTCTCAACGGGTCGTGAAGCGAGCGGTCGAGGATTCCTGGCTAGCTCCGCACCCACTGGATCTCAACGTCGTCGCGATCACCCAGGGCATGCTCGAGGATGTCCATGAGGGCCCGGTTCGCGCCCTTGTCCTACAGCATCTCGACCGTCACCCGATTCAGGTAGTAGTCGGTGTCCTCGTCGAACTCTTCTTCGAGATGGTCGATCAGGAACTGCAGCTCGTCATCCGAAATCGAGCCCAACATCTCGCCCGTTTCTTTGTCTTTCAGCTTGATCATCTGCGCCTCTTTCCTCTTCGCTCAGGAAATCGTCCGAACGACCGCTGGGACGCTCGCTACTCGAAGGCACTCCTAGCAGGGTGCCGCTACTGTCCGATCGCCCGCCTTATCGCATCGACGGTGATTGTCGCCTGATAGTCGATCAGGTCGTTTGCCAGTGCCACGGTCTCGTCGACGGGAGCCAGATCCACGCCGTTGATCGTGAACTTCCCCGCCGCGATCCTCTGTGGCATCCGAACCGTCATCGGATCCACGGTCATCATGATAGCCGAGTGACGAACGTCATCGTGGAGGCCTTCGCTCACCTCTTCAATGCCGCGCGCCTGCAACCACTCGATCCATCGCGGGTTGTCGTAGTACTCGGGGATGAAGTGGATCGTGGTGCCGACCGGCCCCCACTCCTCAGCGAGCTTCTCGGCTACCTCCTTCATGCCCTCCTGGTTACCGCCACTGTCGCCAATGAGAACGATGTGCTCGAAACCGTGCGCACGCAGGCTATCAGCGATGTCCACCAGCAGCATTTTGAAGGTGGCGGCGCGCACGCTGATCGTTCCTGGGTAGCGCATGTGCCCGCTGGGCGGGTTGATATCACCCTCGGGAACGAACGGCACAATGGGAGCCACCAGGGCATCGCCGAGCCCGCGAGCGATTCGATCGGTTGTCGCCTGCAGAATGTAGTTGTGTTTGCCGAGTGCCAGGTAGGGGCCGTTCTGCTCGATGCCTCCGGTGGCAATGATGGCCGTCGTCTTACCGGCCCGCATGGCATCACGGACTTCTAACCAGGTCATCTCTTCGAGGAAGACGGTGTCGTAGGCCTCGATGGGGCGCGGCGTTTCGGGGTCGGGGGATGCAGCCTGTAGGCTGCCGGTCGCAACCGCAACACACGGAAGCAGACCCCAGCAGAGCACGCAAAGTCCCGCAGTACGGCCGAATCTCATTTGCCTTCTCCTTGTCTCAGGCGGCCCCCACCGCTACCCGTGGTCTCGTCTAGCGTTACATGCGATCGTCAAGCCAGTTGAGGATGCGCTCGCTCGCGAACCCTGCGTAGCTGAGCATGCCGTAGTCGATCATCTGGGACGCCTCTACTGTATGT
>JAUWTE010000180.1 GCA_030609765.1 Acidobacteriota bacterium | reverse complement strand
TAGTCCGGTTTGGGGTCCTCGAAGGTGCCGTAGTGCTCGGCGACATAGGCAGCCGAGCCCAGGAGGCCCTGCTCTTCCCCGGTCCAGAGGGCAACACGGATCGTGCGGCGTGGCTGGGCACCGATGGCCATGAGGATGCGGGCCGCCTCCATCATCGTCGATGTACCGGTCCCATTATCGGTAGCACCCGTCGAGGCGTGCCATGAGTCGAGGTGACCACCGATGATGATGACCTCGTCGGCCAGGTCCGTTCCCGGAATCTCGGCAACCGCGTTGTAGACGGTGCGCCCCTCGGGGTAGACGCGATTGACGATGGTGAACTCGAGCTCGACATCGTGACCGTGCGTCACGAGACGACTGATACGACCGTAATCCTCGTTGCGGAGGATAACCGTCGGGACCGCCTGCTCGACATCGTAGGTGCGATTCGAGAAGGCGCGTACCTGACCATGTGCCCTAGCGGCATCTCGGACGCTGACGGCCGCGTTGTGCTCAACGAGGAACTGGCTGACGATCGGCGCGACCTCCCTGGACGTCAAAACGCCGGGATCTCTCTCGGGCTGCTCGCGGCGAGGACGCTGCGGCGCCTCACGGTCGGGATCGTACTGGTTACGCGCGTCCTCGTCGCTTCGACGCTTCGACCTCTGGGAGAAGTCCACTGGCACATACGTGTATTCGCCGTTGAAGACGATCTTGCCCTCGATACTCTCTGCGATGCTCTCCAGATATGCGTTAAGGGTTTCCTCCGTGGGATCTTCGGGGATCTCGAGCAAAAAGACCTGGGCTCTGACCGTGCCCGGCGTGCTCGGCGTCCAGGCCAGCACCTCGCCGACCAGGTGATCGGACACGGGCGACAGGATATGCCCCGTAAAGTACTCGTTGACCCAACCGACGTTGCCCCACTCGAAGCCCTCGAGAGCCCCGTTCTTCATCCCCCATTCTTCCATCTGCTTCACAGCCCACTTCTGGGCTTTCACCAGATTCGGTGAGCCCGTCAGACGCGGGCCGTATACATCGGTGAAGTGATGGAGAATCTCCATGACCTGGGAGTTGTCCCAGCCTTCCTCGCGGATCTTCTGGATGATGGCGTCGTCCTCCGCGGATACCCCGGCGCTGCTGGACGCAGACAGACCGACAACGGGGATTCCGAGAAAGAGCACCAGCGCGATCGCGACGATCCTGTTCCGATCGAAGATCGACATGCCCATGCTGTGCCTCCGGTAGAGGTTGCGGTGGCTCGTTCCCGGCGTGGCAGGACACAGATGGCACCGTCCAAGCCGAGAGCGGGGATGAGGGGTCCTTCTGACCCTTCCCAAGGGAGCGGCCCCCTGATTCTGCTCGCTCGCGGTGGAGCCGTCAACGTAGCCGTCGGGTCGTCAACCAAGCAGAGGCAGCCACGCGACGCTGAGAAGCTCAGACCAAATCAGTGAGCGGACTTGGGCCGGAACAGTGCGATCGCGCTCGTGTAGCCGTGCAAATAGCTACGCCCCGCAATAGGACCAATTTCACCGTTGCAGAAGAAGCCGCCGATCGGCAGGTCGCCGAGGTGGTCCATGATCACACGGCTATCGTGATGAGCCTCTCCGTACAGCTGTTTGCCGCGCCCGAGGCAGGAGAACAACAGCGCCCCTTGCGGGGCACCCCCAGAAAGACTGGTCCGATACCGTGCCAACATGGTTCGCAGATCCAGCGCCGACGTGGTGGCGTCGCGCAGATGGAACTGAACCACCTGCCCATTTTCGAGGCTCTCGCCAATAGCGATCACACCGCTTTCCGGATCCAAGCCAATGAGGTTTCTGATGAGGAAATCGCCGTGCTCGTATGCCGGGCGTCCTCCCTCCATGGCGATGCCCAGGAAGAGCGAGTAGCGGGCCGTCTCTTGATCGGTCGGAGGCAAGGTCTCGAACAGCTCGGCGAGTACCTGGCTCGCCTTACGCCCCTCCAGTTGGTAGATGCGGTTGTCCTTCGCCCACGTGATGAACAGGGGTTCGCCGATCGGCTTGCAGCCCTGCGCGACGATGGTGTCCATGGTGAGATCGCCACGCAGCGCCAGGCCGACGGCGCCCGCCGAATGAACCTGGTCGTCGATGAAAAGAACGCTGGAGCCGGGCTGCTGGGCTCCGCTGGCGAGGCCGCCGACCTTGGGGCTCGAGTGGAAAGCGGCATCCAGAGACCCCAGCAGGGCTTTCGCGTCGCAGGTGAAAGGATCGGGGATGACGAGGAAGCTGACGTCGGCATCATCTCCGCTGTCGAGATTCAGGCGCTCGTACCAGAGATCGGGGTCCAGCTCGAACGCCTCGACTTCAGCGGGCTCCAGGTGGAAAGGAGTGATCGCTACCGCCGGCATGACCGCCGCGGACATTGCCAGTGCCGGGCTGTCTTCGACCTCGAGCCCGGCGCCTACCACACCTCCGGCGACACAACCCAACACTTCAGCATGAGGGAAGCGCTGCTTCAGAGTTTCAGAAACCAGGTAGTACTGGCCGTGCTGTTGAGGGTCGATGAAGACCGTAACGAGGTCGGGGGGCTCGCCATCGAGCTGGTCATCGATTCCCTCGATCGCTTCCTCGATTGAGGCCGCGAGCGTCGGCTGAGCGCAGAGCGTGGAGGCCCATTTCATCGCCTAGTCCTCCTGCCCTCCACCCGGATTGACGGGCGCTTCCTCCCAGGCTTTGACGAAATCCAGGGCTTTGTCTGACCCATGCAGGAAAGCGAACCTTGCCACCTGCCGGCCTACCCCCTTGACGCGTTCCTCGAGCTTCGAATCCTTGAAGCTGCCGTCGTCCTCGAAGGCCTTCCAGGCATGCGGAACCGAGGCCTGCTCCGGAACCACCCAGGCATGCAAATTCCTGCAGATGCCGCGCAGGCTGTTGCAGGCGTTGACCGCACCCTGCTGCCCTCCCGCAACGCCGACGATACCGATCATCTTCCCCTCGAACTGCTCGAAGCCCATCAAATCAAGTGCGTTCTTGATCACGCCGCTGCAACCACCGTGATACTCCGGCGTGCCCAGGATGATGCCATGCGCCGCAGATACCTCCCGGCGCAAACGGAACACATCTTCGGGGTAGGTCTCCTCGTTCTTGTTGCCGTCGCAGAAGACGAGGTCGTAATCGCCCAGATTGACGAGTTGGGTTCGCGCACCGAGCTCCTCGGCCCCGGCCAGCGCCGCCTGAACTGTCATGAGGGTGTAACTGCCGGGTCGCAGGCTGCCACAGATTCCGACGACCCTCACCTCGTGATGATCCGGCACAGTCCGCACCTCCTTCGGTGCTGACCCTATACCAAGCACCTCTGGCTGCGTAAGCCCACGGTCGGGGAGGCACTCAGGGCCTGCTCAGGAGGCTACTCGCTGCGCTCGCCCTATCCGGGTGAACGCCCCCTGAGAATGACCAGATGCTCCCCCGGCCCTGCTTCCGCGCGAGCCCTAGCCGGGAGCTGCTGGGAAGTTCTGGCACGAGAACGGAGATCCCGCATCTCTTTTGCTGAGGGCGGACAGAAAGCCTGGAAACGGCGAGGGAGGGGTGGCACTCAGGGCCTGCTCGGGGGGCTACTCGCTTTCGCTCGCCCTATCCGGTTGAAGCCAGCCGTGAGCTGTTGGAAAGTTCAGGCCAATGATGAACGATCGATCAGCTCACGTACCTCTTGTGCGAGACGCTCCCGCGAGAAGGGCTTCTGCAGAAAGGACATCCCCTCGTCGAGAACACCATGCTCAACGAGCGCACCCCCCGTGTAGCCGGAGATGAAGAGCACCGGGGTATCAGGGATGTAGCGCTCGAGCTCTGCGGCGAGCTCCGTTCCCGACATGCCGGGCATCACGACATCCGTGATGACGAGGCCAATCGGGCCCTCGTGGTGCTGGCACACTTCCAGGGCTTCTTGGCCGTCGGCTGCCTCGAGGATCATGTAACCGAGGTCGCTGAGGACACGTGTGGCCAGAACGCGCACGATCTCTTCGTCCTCCACGAGCAAGACCGTTTCGGTGCCGCGCATCATCGTGGAAGAAACCTCCAGATCCTCTCCCTCCTCGATGGCGTCCTTTGTGACCGGGAAGTAAATCTTGATGCTGGTCCCTTCTCCCACGGAGCTCAGCACCTCGATGTGGCCAGAGCTTTGCTTGACGATTCCATAGACAGTGGACATCCCGAGCCCTGTCCCCTGTCCCTCTTCCTTGGTCGTGAAGAACGGCTCGAACAGGTGAGCCTGAACGGTCTCATCCATTCCCAATCCCTCGTCACTGACCGCCAACATCACGTACTCGCCGGGGGGAATGGTGTCGTAGCGGAGACGCGTCGGCTGACTCAGGTCGACGTTCGCGCTCTCGACCGTAACCTTGCCGCCCTGCGGCATGGCATCCCTGGAGTTGAGGATCAGATTGATGATGACCTGCTGGATCTGAACGGGGTCCGCCTTGACCGGCAACAGATCGGGCGCGAGCTTGGTGACGAGACTCACGGCCTCGCCCACCAGGCGTTGAGCCATCTGTTCCATGTCGGCGACGATGGTATTCAGAGCGAGAACACGCGGCTGGAGCACCTGCTTACGACTGAAAGCGAGGAGTTGCCCTGTCAGAGATGTGGCCCGTCTGGCGGCGTGCTCGATGGCATTGATGTCGCGCTGCAGGTTCTGCATCGCCTCGGTCTTCTTCCCGAGCAAACTGAGGTCTTCCTGCGCGAGTTGTGCATAACCCGAAACCGCGGTCAACAGATTGTTGAAGTCGTGGGCCACGCCACCTGCCATCCTGCCGACCGCCTCCATCTTCTGGGACTGCCGGAGTTGCCCCTGTAGGTTCTCCCTCTCACTGATGTCGAGCGCCACGCCGATGCTGCCGATGAGCTCGCCATTCTCGCTGGTCAGCGGCTCCACATGACATTCGAACTGCACGTCCGACCACTCGAACTCGAATGCCGAGGCTTCACCCTCGAGCGCACGCATGTGCGCGGCAATCGGCAAGTAGGAGGGGTCATCTGAGTCGAAGAAGTCGTAGAGGGTCATGCCTAACACGGCCCCCGGCGCCAATCCGAGACGGCCCAGGGCCGCACCTATCGAGAGCGTGAATTTCAGCTCGATGTCCGTGGCCCAGAGCACGGCGGGCATCTGCTGAACCATGATTCGCAGCCGCTCCTCGCTGGCGCGCAGGTCCGCCGCCGCCTTCTTCTGCTCTGTGATGTCTCGCAGTACGACAATCCTGCCTGTCCGGGCACCGCTGCGATCAAGGAGTGGCCAGACCTGAAGGTCGTAGGGGCGCCGCTCCCGCTCGTTGTCCGAAAGCGCTATTTCGACGTTGAGCTCGAGCTGAGCATCGAGGTGATCGAGGATCCCCGAGCCCCTCTCGAAAACGTCAGGGGCCATCTTGCCAACTACCCTGGCCGCCGAGCTCCCGATGATCGACTTAGCCGCCCGGTTCAGGTCGACCAGACGATCCTCGTCGTCGAGCACGAACACCCCGTCCTTCATGCCCTCGAACACCGCGGTACGCGCCACCGGAGAGATATCCAGGATGTCCAGGCGGAGAAACCCCCAGAACATGGTGATGCCGGCCAACGTGAACGCGAAGGGAGTCGGGTCGATCAAGGGGCTGAAGCCGAGGAGGAAAAGGGCGTTCCCCAGGTAGGGCATGGTTGCCGCGACGAGCACGGCGATCACTTGCTTGCGGTAGAGGCGCTGCGAGCGCACCAGGAGCCCCATGAGCACCACAGTGGCAATGGCGAAGAGTACATAGGAAAAGGCAACGTGCACCCAAAACCATGGTCCGCGCTCGAATATCAACATGGGAAACGCCCCACTCGACTCCATCTGCACGTCGGTCCATATCAATCCCGTGGTTCGGGGGTTCCAGATGAGCGCCAGAATGATGAGCGGCTCAATGGCCAGGAGCACGAGGTTGCGCTTGCTCCAAGAGCTGACGCGGTTGGAATACTGGAGGGCAAACGCCAGCCAGGCGACAGGGACGAGAACTATGCCGAGATACTGGACCTTGCCCCAGAACAACTTCTGATTGAGCTCCGGGCTGAGGAACTCGAAGGCGTAGCCTCCGGCCCAGACCGCAATACCCACGGTCAGAAGGACGAAGGCTGCCGTTCCGGGTCGCGATCGCCAATGCCAGGCAAATCCCCCCACCAGCAGGCAGACCGCTGCCGAGATGAGCAGAGGTAGCGAATACGGTAGAGATTGCCAGATCATCGCGTTACCGGCTCCTGGGTACACGGCTCCATTCGGGCCTCTCCTGCGCCGGCAACTCCAGAGAATCCCGCCGGCACACGACGCCCAACGCCGTGCCAATTAGAAGCACATTATGAATAGTATTAGCCATTCATAACCACTACAAGGGCATTATTAAGTATTTCAAGGCTGTAATAGCTATTAAAGGTCAGCAAAACACCTATTGGCAGGGCACGACCACTTCGTCACTAGCAGGCGCGCGGACGGTCAAGGCCAGCCATCTCTGGTAAAATTCTAGATGGCGATGAGCGATCCTACTCGTGCAGAAATCGAGGTCGAGGTCCGCTACGCCGAAACCGATCAGATGGGCGTCGTGCACCACGCCAACTACCTGGTCTGGTTCGAGCTGGCGAGGACCCGTCTCTGCTCACTCTCCGGCTACCACTACTGCGACATCGAGAATCTCGGGTTCGTGCTGATGGTGACGGGGGCC
>JAUWTE010000250.1 GCA_030609765.1 Acidobacteriota bacterium | reverse complement strand
CCTCGATGCTTGGCTCTAGCTGATCATGCACGCCGATCAGAAGCGCCACCCGCTCACCACGCCGCGTGATGAAGACGCGCTGCCCCTTCTCGACCTGTCGTAACAGGCTCGAAAGCTGGTTCTTTGCCTGGAAGGCTCCGATTTCGATCACTTTCTTCATAACAGCTAGCTGTATAAATTCAACGGGTTCGGCACTCTCTCTTGACCGCGACGCAATCGGATCCCGGATCGATAGATCTGATCGGGTCCTCGGTACCATGGGACGGCCACGCCGAGGCGTTTTCAGCGCTGACCGAGTTGCGGCGAGCGAGGAGAAATGCGGGCTAGACGTAGGCGCAGCCGCGACCCGTTGAGGAATCCAGACTAGCGGCGATCCATCCAGGCCGCGAGCTCCCTCAGCTTGCCCGACAGCACGCGACCTGTGGCGACATCGTCGAAGACGTCCTGGAGCGTGAAGCCGTCGTCATAGAGCCGCCCGCCAGAGGTCTCGAGCAGCTCGAGGGAGCCTTTGACCCGCGGCTTTCCTTCGGTCTCGACGCTGCTGATCTGTAGGCGAAGGTAGTAGTTCGCCGCCTGTGGCTGGGTGACGAGCCCGAAGGCTGCCGATTCCGAGATTGCTCGGCGGATGCCTCGCAGCACAGCATCTAGAATCGCCTGGGCCTCGGGGTCCGGGACGACCGCGGGCCCGACGTACAGTCGCGGTACCTCCAGCTGTTTTTCGAGGTCGGCGGGCTCGGGCGAGACCTGGCGCAGCGCCTCGAACTGTTCCATCATTTCCACCCCGGCTTGCTGTGCCCGGATGGCGTGCTTCCACGCCGTGCCGTACTCCTCTATATCGGCAGAGGCGATCGATGCGAACTGGTGCACGGGGCCGATGCCGGGCCCGAGCCTTGCCGCGGCAAGGAAGTCGGCCTGGGCCTCCTGGAAGCGCCCGAGCACGCCATAGGCACGGCCACGGTAAAAATACGCCTGCCAGTTGAAAGGGTCCTCCTGCAGGGCACGGGCAAAGGGGAACAGGGAATCGGCCGCTTCATTGGCTCCCAGCATTTCTACCCCCGCCTGCACGGCTCCTGTCGAAGCCGTGCGATCGATGTCACTGCGGTAGTAGCCGGGGCGTGCGTAGAGGCGGAAGCTCGCGACACGCGAGCGTACTTCCAGCTCGTGCCAAACAGCGTGTCCTCGGTAGGTCCTGAGCATCTCCTGGGGCGGCGGATAGTAACCGAGTACATACGAGGAGCGCAGCCAGGTGAGCAGCTCGTTGTAGGCGATGCGCAGGCTGGCCGCGCTCTCGCCCCCGTTGACGAACTTTCCCCCGCTGATGTCGGCAAACTCGCGGAGCGAGTCGGCGAGCCCACGACCATAACTGTTTCGGCGCGCATCCCAGCGCTGCTGCGCGCTTTGTTTTGCGACCCGGGTGGTGTGGTCGAATTCGTGGATCCTCTCGGTGACAGGCTCAGCGGTGCCCGATGCGCGCGCCTTGACGCTCGCGTCGGGGGCAGCAGCGATGCGTTGCTGCCGGCGTTGCTCGCCGGTGCCCATGAGGGCGCCCTGGCCCTCTGTGAGGGCCGTGCCGACGGCCACGGGGAAGATCGGCACATTGGTCATGGAGGCGGCATTCACAGCAGCCGCGAACTGCGCCTGGCTCGACGTGTCACCGCCGTCGGTGATGATGACGAGGGCTTTTCTCCGTTCTTGCGGTGCCCGATCAGCGCCACCCGGCGCAGAATCTCTGGCACTCCCGTCCGGGCCAGATCCGGTTCCGCACTCATCTTCGGCCTGCTCGATGCGGTCGATGGCCACGATCATCGCATCGTAAAGCGGCGTCCAGCCTCTCACCTGGGTTCCGAGAATGGTCGACCGCAGCGCCTCGTCGTGTGGACGACCCCATATTCCCGCGCTGATGGTGTTACCGAAGGTCATGAAGCAAACGCAGTCATCCGGTTTGAGCGCGTCGAGCAGGGTCACGGCATCGCGCTTCATGGCGATCTGGTCGACCAGCACACTGCCGCTGATATCCATGAGGATGACCATATCCACGGGCACCTCGCTGGGGTTCAGCACGATGCTCACCGTCTGTGGCACTCCATCCTCGAGCAGAATGAAGTCATCTGAGGTGAGCCCTTCCACGGGGAGCCCTTCACCGTCCAGCACCGACACGTTCACCATGACCATCGAGACATCGGCGCCGAACACCGGGCGCTGGCCCAGCGCTTGTGCTGGGCGCTCCTGCTGATCGACGGGAGCGGCCCCCAGGCCGCTGACCGCGGCCAGGATAAAGGCGACAACAGCGGTCAACGTGGCAATTCTCATGCTAGAAATCCCAGCCCACGCCGAGTCGGAACACTCGCGGTGATACCAACCAGAAAATGTTGTTGTAGGTGGCGCTCGAATCCACCTCGATGGAGGTCTCGGTGTTGCTGTTGAAGAGGTTGAAAACGTCGAAGAAAAGGCGCAGGTTGCCGTACCTGCTGAAGAGGAACTGCTTCTCTGCGCGCAAATCGAGCACTGCTACTGTGCCAAGCCGCTCGATGCTGTACTTGTTCAGGTGGTGGCCCCGCGGCTCTACTCGGACTTGTTCGAACTCCTGGGTGATCTCGGTTTCGGGCGCTCCGGTATCGATGTCCCATGCCGGCAGAATGGCGCGGCGAATGAGAGGCTCGCCCGACTGCAGGCGCAGGAAGGCGCCGAGGTTGACGCCGATGGGATAGCCGAAAAAGTAGTTGGTGGTCACGCGCACCAGATGGGTGCGATCCCACACCGTGAGCCCCTCCCGATTAATGTCGGTATTGGGGTTGTCGAGTATGCTGCCGGTGCCGCCAGCACCACCCTGGTCGAAGGTGCCGCGGGCGCGCCCTATATCCCACGAAGCCAGCAACTGCCAGTTGTTGCTCCAGCTATTCTGAGCCACGATCGACAGCCCCATATAGCGGTTGAACAGGAAGTCGAAGCCCATCGTGTTGGCGGGGTTGGTCAGTAAGTAGACCGATTGGCCGAGCGTGGCGGGATCCTGATCGAAGATCGTCATGGCGGGGCCGTCGTCGATCGTTCCCAGGATGCCGTCGGGCCCCGGATCGCTGGCGGTAATCGGCGTGTACGAATCGTCCACACCGAGGTACGCAGCGATGGGTCCGTAGGGAACCCCGATGTTGACGTCCTCGACGAAGTTGCTGTCAACTCGATAGATCCAGGTGGCGCTCATCAAGAAGTCGGGCATGATCTCTCGTTCGTACCCGACACTGACCTCATCGGTGAGCGGTGACCTCAGCAGTGGGTCGATCTGCGTGTTGATGCCCGGGAAGAAAGTCCTCAGGAGTGTGCTCTGCTCACCGAACTGAAACATCCCGTCGCCGTTCGGGTCGTCCCACGTGTAGAGCTGATTACCGACATCGTTGGGATTCAGGTACGCGGCCCAGCGTACGCCCTGCTGGTTCGAGTAGCGCGAATAGTTGGCCTTCAGAGCTGTGCGTCCGTCGCCATAAAGGTCCCAAATGAAGCCGATGCGTGGCGCCAGGTCGCTCCACGAGGTGGCGTTGGGGATCTGTTCGATGCAAGAAGCCTGGTAGTTGGGGCCGAGCTGAGGGAACAGAGAATCCGGCTTGCACTGGGCCGGCATCCAGCTGTTCGACCAATCGTAGCGGAGGCCCACATTGAAAGTGCCCCGACTGCGGAAGGTGAGGGTGTCCTGCGCATAAATGCCAAGGGCGGTGCCACGCACCCAAGGCGCGTCAGGCTTGCTGACACTGAAGATGTCGATGCCCGAATGATTCCAGAAGCGCACCTGCGACGGCACGCTGTTCAGAAATCGCTGCTCGAAGCCCCAGATATAGCCGCGAGTGTCGGGGGTGAACGACTCGATTCGGCTGAAGTTGCCGCCGAACTTCAGGTCGTGAGTGCGGGATCCCTCCAGAAGGTAGTAGGAGAGGTTCCCCGACAGGTCGTGGTTACTGCGTTCGAAGAGGACCTCACGATTGGGGGGGCTGCCGGGCAAATAGCTGCCCGTGCTGCGCTCAAACGACGGCGGCATCACGTCGCCCATGAAATCGGGATGCGGGTTCGGGCTGTCGGCGTCCTGGGCCACCAGCGGAAAGTAGAGGCTCGTGAGGGAATACCGAACATCCAGGAACGTGTTGGGGCTGAACACTCCCTGGTACTGAATTTGAGGAATATGCGTGGACGAGTCCTGCAGCCACGACGACTCGGGAGGTGTGCCCAGCCCTGCTCCGCGATTTTCGCGGATCTTGCTGTCACGGAAGTATCGAATCGTCGCCTTGTGGCCGTCAGCGAGCTGGACGGTACCATTGATCGTCCAGTTCGCGATGCGCGTGTCATCGAGGTCGCTGGCAGGAAGCCCGACGATGAATCGCTCCACATTGAAGTTCCAGTAGTCGACGAAAAACCAGGCCCGGTCGCGGATGATCGGCCCGCCGATCTGTCCACTGAAGTCCGCCAGCATGTTGTTCGGGTTGCCCTCGCCGGCACCCCGCTCCCGCTGCTCGTCGGTGACGTTGCTCGAAACGAAGCCTTCATTCTCGTAGAAAATCCTCGCGCCGCCGTGCCAGTCGTTGCTGCCCGTCTTGGAGACCATATTGAGGATCACGCCGGGAGACTGGATCTCTACATCGTGAGCTGCCGTCGACACCCCGATTTCCTCCAGGGAGTCGATCGAGTAGTACATCGATGACGCTCCGAGCGCCTCCGGGTCGGTGGTGTTGGCTCCGTTCAGGGCATAGACATTCTGGTCAGGGTCGGAGCCGCGAGACGAGAATCGCGACTGCTGCCCAGCCTCGCTTCCTCCGACATCGATGGCGTCCGTCACGACGCCCGGGATGTGATCGAGTACACCAGCCCAGAGGCCGGAGGCGGTGGGGGCCATGTCGATGAGGTCGCTCGTATAAATGCTACCGACATTGGTTGAGCGGATGTCGACGACCGGGCTCTGGCCACTGATCGTCACCGTCTCCTCGACGGGGGCCAGGTCCATCGCCACGACCACCTCGATGTTGCGGCCGACGGATATCTGCAGGCCCTCGCGTATGACTTGCTTGTGCTGACCTACAGCGGTCAAATGGGGGAGATAGCGGCTAGAGAGTGCGGTTTCTCTCCGGAAATTATTGGTTTTCCTTCTGAACAAAACACAACTTTTGAGGATACAAAAAATGCAGCCAAGGCCATGCTGGAAACAAAAGTGGATCTCCTTCTTTTCGCAGGAGGAGACGGAACAGCACGAGATATTTATAGTGCGGTCGGCAGCGAGCTCATCGTAATTGGGATTCCCACAGGAGTTAAAATCCATTCGGCCGTCTTTGCTTTGAACCCAAAAAGTGCGGGAGAGTTGGCGTCCCTTTTTG